>CAZFFA010000096.1:0-9592 GCA_964517955.1 uncultured Jutongia sp.
AGGTATTGAATTTTCAAGGTGCATAGCTAAAATCTATGTGCGAAGTTTGAGTTATATAAGTTAATCAGACTTATGGAGAAAAATATGGATATCGAAGATATAAGAATAGAAGTTATAAAGTCAAAGCGTAGAACAATGGGACTGGAGATTCAAAGAGACGGTAAAGTTATCGTCCGTGTACCTGTACAGACTACCCAAAAAGAAATAGAAAGCTTTATTGATGAGCATAGAACGTGGATTTACAATAAATTAAAACTTGTCCGGAAAAGAAATCTTGATGCTATACCTATAGGGGCACCGTCACCTGATAAGATTACCCGGAAAGAATTGGATAATATAAAAAATGCGTTTGCAGAAAGAGTAAGATATTATTGTGAGATCATGAATGTAACTGTAGGAAGGATAACTATACGAAATCAAAAGACAAGATGGGGAAGCTGCAGTTCAAAAGGCAATGTAAATTTCAATTACAAATTATACTATATGCCGCAGGAACTTATGGATTATGTTATAATTCATGAGCTTTCGCACAGAAAGTATATGAATCATTCGTCGGAGTTCTGGAATGAAGTAGAAAAATATTGTCCTGATTATATGAAATGCAGGGAACAATTAAAAAGATACAGATAGTGAGCGGAAATGAGGATTAAAATGATAAATAAAAGCAAAATACTTAGAACGGTTTTTTATATTGCAGGACTATTGACACTGGCACTAGGCATCATATTAAATACAAAATCGGGACTTGGAGTATCGCCAATTATATCTGTGTCATACAGTATATCTACAATTACAGGGGTTAACTTTGGAAATATGACATTTATATTGTATGGTGTATTCGTTGTGATCGAGATAATATTACATAGCATAAAATATTTTAGTGTACCAAAAAAGATACACACAGAAGAATATAAAATATTGCAGCCAACGTTACATAAGTCTTTGTCGCTTGTACTTTTGTCAGATTTACTGCAATTACCTCTTAGCCTGGTATTTACAAGGTTTATGAATCTTTTTTCAGGCTGGATTCCATCACCGGAGGAAAATATAAAGCTTCAATTTTTATGCTTATTTTGCGGAATAATATTTACCGGAATTGGTGCAGCTATGTCACTTGATATGAGAATTATCCCAAATCCGGGAGATGGCATTGTACAGGCTATCGCTGATTTTATCAATAAACCAGTTGGTTTTACTAAAAACTGCTTTGATCTGTGTAACATCTGTATAACTATAAGTATAAGCCTCATCTTTGCCCATAAATTGATTGGTATTGGAATAGGAACAGTAGTTGCAGTGCTTGGTGTTGGTCGTGTAATTGCACTGTTCAATCATCTGTTTATGGATAAGATGGTTAAAGCAGCCGGGGTAGAGTAGGTAATAAATAAAAATTTGGAATGTCAGCATATTTTTGCTATAATGATTGAAAATATAAGTAATTATGGAAAGAATTTACAAGGATTTGGGTGACTGGCTTTTTACGGGGGGATGTTATGGAAAATATAAAAAAGAAGCTTCCAATAGGAATTGAAAATTTTGAAAAATTGCAGAGAGAAAAGTTTTATTACGTTGATAAGACAAATCTTATAAAGGAGATTATTACCAATTGGGCAGAAGTAATCCTTTTTACACGTCCGAGAAGATTTGGAAAGTCTTTAAATATGAGTATGCTTAAAAGTTTCTTTGAACTTGGAACAGACAAAGAGATATTTGCAGAACTTAATATATCAAAAGGAACAGCTATTTGCGAAGAATATATGGGAAAATTTCCCGTAGTATCTGTTTCTTTAAAGGGGATGAATGGTGAAAACTACGAAAAGTCAATTGAGATGGCAACACAGGTGATTTGCAGTGAAGCAAGGCGGTTTCAGTATCTTCTGGACAGTGATAAGCTTACTTCTTATGATAAAGAGGCATTTAAGGCTCTTTTGCAGGGAAATATGGACGAGGGCGTAATATGCAGCAGCCTGAAGGTCATGTCTGAATTGTTGGCAAAACATCATGGATGTAAAGTGATTCTTCTTATCGATGAATATGATGTGCCTCTTGCAAAAGCGTTTGAACGTGGCTATTATGACCAGATGGTCATATTTATACGAAATATGTTTGAATATGCTCTTAAGACCAATGACAGTCTGAAATTTTCGGTCCTTACCGGATGTATGAGGATTTCAAAAGAAAGTATTTTTACAGGACTTAATAATCTAAAAGTTCTATCTGTATCAGATGTACAGTCCGATGAAGCATTTGGCTTTACCGATTCGGAAGTAAAAGATATGCTCGAATATTATGGACTTTCAAAACATTATGAAGAAATTAAAGAATGGTACGATGGCTATCAGTTTGGCAACGTTGAAGTGTATTGTCCATGGGATGTGATCAACTACTGTGATTTGCTGCGCATAGAACCGGATGCAAAGCCAAGAAATTACTGGTCCAATACAAGCAGTAACGAAGCTGTTAAAAAATTTATCTGTCAGTCGTATAAAGCGACAGTAAGGCGTGACATTGAAAAGCTTGTCGCAGGAGAAACGATCACAAAAGTGATACATCAGGATCTGACATACAAAGAGATGTATGATTCTATTGACAATCTGTGGAGTGTCCTTTTTACTACCGGATATCTTACACAAAGAGGAAAATCTGACGGTGATCAGTTCAATCTTGCAATTCCAAATGTAGAAATCAGAAAAATTTTTACTACACAGATTATGGAATTTTTCAGGGAAAATGTTCCTAAAAATGGAGAGGCATTAAAAAACTTTTGCGATGCTCTTAGAAATGGTGATGCAGGGGGAGTTGAAAAGCAGCTTGGTGAATATCTGAGACGAACAATCAGTATTCGTGATACTTTTGTGAAAAAGAAGATGAAAGAAAACTTTTATCATGGTATTTTACTTGGAATTTTAGGCTATGATGACACATGGAGTTTTTCTTCCAACAAAGAATCAGGCGATGGGTACAGTGACATTTTAGTTGAGACAGATGATCTTGAGACTGGTATAATACTTGAACTAAAATATGCAGATGATGGAAACTTAGATGCAGCTTGTGTAGAAGCATTGAAACAGATTGAGCAGCTAAATTACGAGGAAGTGCTGGTTGATGAAGGTGTTGAAAATATCATAAAATACGGAATTTCTTTTTATAAAAAGAAATGTCGTGTTATGGTTAAATCTGACGATTAGCCATAATATAGTATAAAAACTTCATAATGACAGATAATCTTATAATAATGGTAACAGTTTTGTCATAAAGCAGTTAACAAAGCATTTAAATATGTTTTTAATATTCTGTTGTATGGAAATGTTACTGATTAGAAATATGATTGGAGGTTATTTATGAGCAGATACAAGATCAAAGAAGTATACGGCAGACAGATTATTGATTCAAGAGGTAATCCGACTGTGGAGGCTGAGGTTTTACTTGAGTGTGGTGCCAGAGGCAGGGCGGCAAGTCCAAGCGGTGCATCGACAGGGATTTATGAAGCACATGAGCTTAGAGATGGTGATAAAGATAAATATGATGGTAAGTCCGTATTTGAAGCAGTTAAAAATATCAATACTGTTATAAGAGACAATCTTATAGGGGAAAGTGCAGCAGATATATACAATGTCGACAACATCATGGTCAAAGAAGATGGTACTGACAACAAAAGTAACTTTGGTGCAAATGCAATTCTGGCTGTATCAATTGCAGCAGCAAAGGCAGCAGCAAAAGCACAAAATGTACCACTTTACAGATTTCTGGGTGGTATAAGCGGCAATACAATGCCTGTTCCTATGATGAATATTCTTAATGGTGGAGCTCACGCAGCAAATACAGTAGATACACAGGAGTTTATGATTATGCCTACAGGTGCGTGCTGCTATTATGAAGGCCTTAGATGGTGTGTTGAGGTATATCATACACTGCATAAGCTTTTAAAAGAAAAAAACTATACTACATCTGTAGGAGATGAGGGTGGATTTGCACCTGATTTTTCAAGTGATGAAGAGACTATAGAATTTATCCTTGATGCGATAGAAAAGGCCGGTTACAAACCGGGAAAAGATTTTATGATTGCACTTGATGCAGCGGCAAGTGAATGGAAAGGTGAAAGTAAGGGCAGTTACCGTGTGCCGAAGAGTGGTAAGATCTATACAACAGATGAGCTTATTGGCCACTGGAAATCACTTAGTGCTAAATTCCCGATTTTTTCTATTGAAGATCCTTTGGACGAAGAGGACTGGGAAGGATGGAAGAAGATTACAAAAGAACTTGGGGACAATCTTCAGCTTGTAGGCGATGACCTTTTTGTAACCAATACAAAAAGACTTGCAAAGGGCATAGAGGAAAAATGTGGCAATGCAATTCTAATAAAGATGAATCAGATAGGAACAATCTCAGAAACAATTGAAGCGATAAAAATGGCAAGAAAAGCCGGATTTGCTACAATTGCATCGCACAGATCCGGAGAAACAGAAGATACGACAATAGCTGATCTTGCAGTTGGATTAAATGCCGGTCAGATAAAAACAGGTGCACCTAGCCGAAGTGAAAGAGTTGCAAAATACAACAGGCTTATCCGCATTCAGGAGCAGCTTGGAATATCAGCAAGATTTGGTGGATTTAATATATAAATATACAGTCTGCAGACAGTACGAAGGAGGAAAAACGATATGGAATATACAAAACTTGGAAAAACAGCAATAGAAGTATCAAAAATATGTGTCGGATGCATGAGTTTTGGTAAGGCAGGAACGATGCATGACTGGACACTTGATGCATCAGAAACAGAAAATGTAGTAAAAGATGCACTTTCGCTTGGCATCAACTTTTTTGATACTGCAAATGGATATTCAGCCGGAACAAGTGAAGAATATCTGGGACAGGCACTTAGAAAAAATATAGCCCGTGATAAGGTTGTTATTGCTTCAAAAGTGTATTTTAATCCCGGAAGACTGTCTTCTGAAGCAATTCACAGAGAAATAGATGGAACATTGAAAAGACTTGGTACGGATTATCTTGATTTGTATATAATACATCGTTTTGACTATGAAACACCGATAGAAGAAACGATGGAAGCCTTAAATGATCTGGTAAGAGCAGGAAAAGTAAGGGCACTTGGTGCTTCTGCGATGTATGGATATCAGTTCCATAATATGCAGCTTACAGCACGGCAGCATGGCTGGGCTGAGTTTGAGGCAATGGAAAACCATTATAATTTGTTATATAGGGAAGATGAAAGGGAACTTATTCCTATATGCAGACAAATGGGAGTATCGCTTATGCCATATAGTCCGCTGGCAGCAGGTCATCTTACACGTCCGGAATGGAATACGGATACTCTCAGGAGCAGAACAGACAGAGTAGCTATGGGCAAATATGATAAGACGGAAGAGCAGGATATGGAGATAGTACGCCGTGTTCATAAACTGTCGCTTAAATATGGGGTGAAGATGCAGCAGATTGCATTGGCATGGCATTGGGCAAAAGGTGTAAGTTCACCTATTATCGGAGCTACAAAGGCATCTCATTTAGAAGATGCGGCTAAAGCTTTAAATATACAGCTTACATCAGAAGATATCTCATATCTGGAAGAACCATATATTCCTCATAGAATTGTCGGTGCAATTGATCATAATCCGGCAGATGGAGTAATGCTTCTGGATGAGAAAAAATAAGATAAAAGTGTCAGCAATCCATTCGTGACTGTTGACACTTTTATTTTACAAATTCATGTTGTTTGGTTATAATATCATAATGGTTTAGAAAATAGCATTAAATTAAACAAGTTCAGCAATCCGGCTTACACCGACAAATATTTCACTGATTTTATACCATGTTGGAAAATCAGTTGTTCCTGTTTGTGGAAGTTTAAAAACTTTTTGAAATACACGTACAGCTTCGGCTGTCTGTTCACCATAAACACCGTCAGATGTTATTTTAGGTATAAGCGGATATGCTCTTGATATAACATTTAACTGATCCTGAAGCTGTTTGACCTTGCTTCCTGTGCTTCCGATGGTGAGATCATATCCGGGCCAGGACGATGGAACACCTGAGATTTCTTCAGATGAATTAATGTAAACAGAATTACCATAAAATGAACGAAGGATTTCAATTGCAGAATATCCCTGATCGCCAAGATATTTTGAGTCCCATTGTCTCATCCAGTTTGGACATGAGACCTGTCTGCCATCACAGTATTGTGTAAAGAGTGGCTGTGTGACATTTGGTCTTGAGATATACTGTGAGAAAATTGTATCTACGGCAGCTGATATGCTGTCAAATATATTTCTTCCGGGAATCCATTTCTGGTCGTATGCAGTAGAAGAGGTTATGGTGAAGTCATATCCGCGGTTTCTATACCATTCAGTATAGACACGATTCAAGGTTATTGACTGGATGGCAAGTATATTGGCAAATATGGTTTCTTCAGGCCATGTGGCATAAATTTCACTTGATGCGACATTTTTGATATAATCACGATACTTGATATAATAATTTTTGGCTGAATTGTCAGAAGGTGGTCCATCATGTACGATTACATATTCGGGGGCTGGTGTTTTAGAATGGAGTAGCAATGAAAAAAGACAAAATAAAGAAAAGAAAGATAGCAAAGTGGCAGAAACTAGATAATACTGCAAATCTTTTTCCTGCCATAGCCAATAATACTATGACCAATGTATACAGAATATCTGTTATACTTAATGAACCTGTTGATGGTAATATACTTCAAATTGCGTTAGATACAATACTTCCTGATTTTGATACATTCAATGTGCGAATGAAAAAAGGAATTTTCTGGTATTATTTTGAAACTAACAATAAAAAGCCGCCAATAGTGACTGAAGAAGATGATTTCCCATGCAGATTTATAGAATCATATGCCAACAACAATTATCTGTTTAGAGTGACATATTTCAAATGCAGGATAAATCTTGAAGTTTTTCATGTACTTGCAGATGGAATGGGCGGATTTAATTTCCTTAGGGAACTGACATATGAATATTTAAGACTTAAACATCCGGATGAACTTGAGGGAGAGTTTCATGGATTATCGGATGAAACCTCCTTAAGTACGGAAGACAGTTATATAAAAAATTTTAGAAAAGGTCACGCCAAGGAATATAAAACTAAAAGAGCTGTGGAAGTGAAGGGTGAAAAGCTTATAGCAGGAGGTTTTGGCGTCATTCATGGATATGTTTCGGTGGATAAGATAAAGGCTGTTTCCAGACAGTATAATGCAAGTATAAATGAATATCTTGTTGCTTTATTTATATACAATATATACAAAGAATACCTTCATGGACAGCCATCGTCGAAGCCGGTTGCATCATGTGTTCCAGTAAATTTAAGACCATATTTTGATTCTATGACAACAAGGAACTTTTTTGTTATGGTAAGTGCGGTTTTTACCCCTAAAAAAGATAATTATACATTTGAAGAGGTAGTAGATATAGTTAAGGAAAGTCTTAGGTCACAGATAAATAAGGAACATTTAGAAGATTTATTTTCCTACAATGTATCAAACCAAAAGAATATATTGTTAAGATCAGTTCCTATATTTATAAAGATACCTGCCATGAAATTTGTATACAGATCCTCTGCCAAAGCCAATACAACGACACTTACCAATGTTGGCAATATAGTAATTGATGATAAATATAAAACATATATAAAGAATTTTCAGTCTATGATATCAGTGTCTACCGGTCAGAATATTAAGTGCGGGGTCTGCTCATATGATGGGACTATGGTTATAACATTCACTTCTATATTGAAAGATGTATCAATACAAAAAGGATTCTTCAGAATGTTGACAGAAGCAGATATCCCGGTAATGATTGAAAGTAATGGAGTGTATTATGAATAAATGTAAAAGGTGTGGTGTTATTGTTGCAGAGGAAACAAAAGTATGTCCTTTGTGCCAGACAGTGCTTACAAATGATGGAGAAATATGTGAGGACAGTTATCCTGATATACGTCAAAAATCACGATTTTTAAAGAGCTTTATAGATATTACAACGTATTTTCTAGTTGTCATTGAAGTGATTTTATGTGTAATAAATTATTATAACTATAAAGGCGTAAAGTGGTCGCTTATAACTGGCAGTATAATAATGTATCTTATAGTAACTATGAGATATGCTGTCAATAAAAGAAACGGTCATATAAAGAAGCTGTTTGTACAAATGATAGGTGTACTTTTTCTTGTAATTGCGATAGATACAGTACTTGGGTACAGCGGCTGGTCTTTAAATATGGGCGTTCCGATCATTATAATTATAGTTGATATAATAATTGTTATATGCATGATTGTTAATCATGAAAACTGGCCAAGCTATCTTTTGATGCAGTTGTTTATTGTGGCATTAAGTATCGTTCATATGATATTTTATTTTACAGGTATTGTTAAAGGACCTGTTCTTCCATGGACTGCATTTGGAATTTCTTCTATATTATTCACATCGTGTGTGTTTATAGGTGGAAGAAGGGCGAAGAATGAATTGAAAAGACGTTTTTATATATGATGCAATTATATATAATAAATATTTCGCTATTTTTACAACGAAATGGAGAATTTGTATGAATAAGGATGAAGTGAGCCTTAAGGCTAAATTTGTAAGAAAGATGATAAGCATTGCGACATCGGATCATCTTATAGGTCCAGCTATAAAAAAAGGAACGATAAGAAGAAAACTTATTGAACCACACTGGCATTGTCCTGATGGCTATATTGTAACCAAATTAAAACTAGGTAGATTTGATATGGAGATATTAACACCGCCAAATGTTAATTCTGGTTATATAGTCCTGCAGCTTCATGGCGGAGGTTATATTGGAAAGATAAGAAATGTATATAGAAACTTTGCTAAAGAATATAGCGATATGTGTGGCGGAATGAAGGTACTGTCTATAGACTATAGAGTTGCGCCAAAGCATCCTTATCCGGCTGCGCTGCAGGATGCTATTGCATCATACAACTGGCTTTTATCACTAGGATATGAAGGCAGCGATATAATTGTTGCAGGTGATTCGGCAGGTGGTGGTCTTGCTCTTGCGATGAGCATGTATCTTAGAGATCATAATATAAAACTTCCGGCAGGTCTTGTACTTATGTCTCCATGGACAGATCTTACTGCATCAGGTGAGTCATATACGACTAACTATGAAAAAGATCCCATGTTTGGCAATACAAAAGACAGTATGATATACAATGGTGAATATCTTGGTGGTCATGATGCAGATATTCCATATATATCACCTTTATTTGGTGATTTTTCAGGACTTCCTCCCATGCTTTTTCAGGCAGGAAGTTTAGAAATGCTTCTTTCAGATTCTGTGGACGCTGCAAAAAAAGCCGAAAAAGCAGGATGTGCAGTTGATATAACCATTTATGAGGGAATGTTTCATGTATTCCAGATGGGGCTTGGTTTGTTTGAAGAATCGGTCAATGCATGGAAAGAAGTAAAAAAATTTGTAGAAGGCATATGTTTTTAGATATTGAATATTTATATAGAGAGAAAAGTGTGTGGAGACCAGGTAAACATGTCTAAAGATTTAAATTTATCTGAATACGGAGATGAATGGCAGATATTGTGCC
>CAZFFA010000097.1:0-928 GCA_964517955.1 uncultured Jutongia sp.
ACCTATAGTATGACATTCAAAACAATGACAACAATAGGAGGTGGCTATCATGGATGTAATTAAATATGCTGTTGAGTGTGAGTCTTTATATAATGTAGTCTCTTTCTTTATGATATGTACTCTGCTTGGATTTATAGCATGGCTTTTGTATAAAGCTGTGTTAGCTCTCTTCGGGCTAATCCGATACATAGTAAATAAAGTTACAAAATATAAAGATGTACATGCAAAAGCTCAGTGTAAAGATGCTTCGCTAGAGGTTGACTTACATGAGCGAAATGATTTAGGGACGGAGTAGAGCAGTTCCTATTTTATTTATTCTCTGTTATTATTGTGTGTTTCTTCAAACTTACGGTACACACGAACCCTACTGTTATCCTATTAACAATGTGCTATTTAATAGGGTGAGAGTAGCAACACTCTTTTACGCTTTTATATCTCAGTCACGAGAGTAGTGCGATAACTACGCATGGAATCCCTTTTACAAGCTATTAATAATAACTCAAAATCGTTTAGACTCTCTGAACACCTCCACTATAATATTCTCTATTACAGTAGCATCCGTTGCTGATTGCCGATTTAGTCCATTAAGGACATGATACTTAGGGTTTCACCATATATCCAAATAACCTACATTTCTGGATTTGAATTTTCTTGTTGTCACCAACATCCTTTCGGAATACATTCACGCTCGCCATTTCTAGCCACGTTGTAGTGTGTTATTTTATATACGGTATATTTTATTTCTTCCCAGCACTGTGAGATAGCAACTCACAATTACGATTTATTTTGAAACATCTATAGGTTGACTAGACCTAATCTTCCCAACTCTTGATATAATCTTGAGTTAGGTGGGCATATTCAAAACAATAACAATGATTTGAAAAATCACGCACTCAAGTAACATTGACCGATGTTTTTAAAACTCAGA
>CAZFFA010000097.1:938-9570 GCA_964517955.1 uncultured Jutongia sp.
TTATTACAGAAAATGATATAATGAAAGCAGGATTACCAATCTATCATATTGACAGAACGGTAAAAGAAACAGGCGAATTGTTTGGTGATGAATCACATATTATATATGTGAACTCACAAATTAAAGACGAATCTGCATTAGGAAAGTTGATGCATGATTTTTCCTGTACTGATGCCAAGGATATGAAATATAAAATCCTTGCAGATCGAGTTCGATATTTTAAAGAAGATGAGGAAGGAGTTGCGACTATGTGCAAGGCGATGGAAGAAATGCGGAATGAAGCAGTGAAAGAAGAGCGTGTAGAAGTAGCACGACAATTATTGGAATTAGGTAAGTTGTCATATGAAGAAATTGCAAAAATTGCGAAAATGACAGTGGAAGAAGTCAAAGCTCTGGACGAAAAAGAAATTTCTTAGCTTGAGAATACTACATAACCGGGTGGTTTCCTGAATTGGGAATTACCCGGTTATTTTAGTATTTATTGATGAACCTACTACTGGTTTAGATCCAGAAGAAAGAATTGGAATATGCAATCTTCGGGTTGATTTTTCAAAGGATAAAACTGTGCTGTTTTCCACTCATGTAGTAGATGTACACAGCTTACCATTATGGAAGATGCATATATTTATTTGACGAATAGCCAGATTAATATTTAAACATTTTGTCTTAATTGTTTACCTTATTGCAGTTAATGTATTGCAAATATATATTGTTGAAGAAATATAGTTAAAAATATATAATAAGTGAATGGGACAGAAAAGAGGAAAATGAATGAATAAAATATTGATTATAGAAGATGATGCAGAGATAAATACACTATTGGCTGATTTTTTAAAAGAAAATGGATATGTTGTATATTGCCTATATGATGGACTTCATGTTGAGGATTTATTGCACAAAGAAAAAATTGATCTGATCATACTTGATATTATGCTCCCTTATCGAAGCGGTGATGTGCTTTTGGCAGATATACGTAAACAGTTTCAGATGCCGGTTATTATTGTTTCGGCAAAGGAAACTACCCAGAATAAAATTGACCTGCTTCGTCTGGGGGCAGATGATTACATTACAAAACCTTTTGATATGGAGGAAGTGCTTGCAAGGATTGAGAGCAATCTAAGGAGAGTACAAATTCAAAATGAGCAGCAAAATGGTTCGGAAGGATGTTTACAGTATGACAATTTAACTTTGGACTTGGAGAAGAATACGGCTTTTTTGTGTGAAACAGAGCTGTCTTTAACCGCAAAAGAATTTGCTATTTTGGAGTTGTTGATGAAATATCCGGATAAAGTGTTCTCAAAATCAAATCTTTTTCAAAGTGTATGGAATACAGAATATCTTGCTGAAGACAATACGCTTAATGTTCATATTAGCAATTTACGAAGTAAATTAAAGGCGATATGCTCTGATAAAGAGTTTATAGATACCATTTGGGGCATCGGCTATCGTTTACATAAAGCTAAGGATTAAAGATTCCTTGGCTTTATTATTTTTTTACCTGTTATCATCATTATTTAAGAAATTCTTTATGATTTCCTATTATACTGGTTTAAGTAAAGGAGGTTTGGAATATGAGTTCAATTATTTTAGAAACAGAGTCTTTAACAAAAGAATATAAACAGACACTTGCGTTAGATCATATAAATTTGCAAATAAAAAAGGGTAAAATATATGGTTTTATTGGTCAGAATGGAGCTGGTAAAACTACATTTTTAAGACTGATCACAGGACTTGCATTTCCAACAAGTGGTACGCTTTCATTATGGGGACAATCAGAAAAAGCAGAATTGCAGAAACAACGTAGACGAATTGGCTGCATGATTGAAACACCGGCACTGTTTCAGACAATGACTGCATGGCAAAATATGGAAGTGCAGCGTATTCAACGCGGTATACCAGACAAATCGATTATTGAAAGAACATTGGATATGGTTGGATTAAGAGATATCGGCAAAAAGCATGTCCGTAATTTCTCATTAGGTATGCGCCAGCGGTTGGGGATAGCAATTGCTCTTTTAAACACACCGGAATTATTGATTTTAGATGAGCCTGTCAATGGTCTTGATCCTGCCGGAATTGTAGAAATCAGAAATTTATTAAAATCTTTAAATAAAGAGTATGGTATGACCATTTTGGTTTCAAGCCATATTTTGGAAGAATTGTATCAAACGGCATCAGAATTTATATTTATTGATCATGGAAAAATTATAGAAGAAATTTCTGATCATGATTTAGATGAACGATGCAGACGTCATATTGCAATTAAAACAACAGATGTACAGAAATCAGTGATGGTTTTAGAAGAGAAACTTAATACAGACAATTTCAAGATAATGCCAGATGGTGTGATTCGTTTGTATGATTATCTGAATGATTTGGAAATGGTTGCGTCTGTTTTGGCAGAAGCACACATTCTTGTTACAGGGCTTTCGGTGTCAGGCGATACTTTGGAGGATTATTTTTTGAACATAATAGGGGGAATGAAAGATGTCAAATCTCCTAAAAACTGAATTATATAAGTTGTTTCACAATTGGTACTTTTGGGGTATAGTAATATTCAATTTATTTTTAAGCTGTATATTACTGTTAGATAGTAAAGGAAAAACTTCAAATATGATTTTGGCATCTTTGTACAATATCCCAATACTCTATTTTCTGGTTATTGTGTTTATAGCATTATTTATTGGAAATGATTTTGGAGAAAAAACACTGAATACATATATTGTTGCCGGACATAAAAGAAGCTTTATATTTTGGATAAAGGTAATTGTATCTCAGATTGGATGTATTATTATTTTTGCATTTCCATTACTTATACATGGAATGATTGGTTTGTTTTGTATAAAAGAAAAAATTTTTCTGGGTGATAGCTTATACACTATAATTATATTAATACTGCTTGCTATGATAACAATGTGTACATTACCAATATTTCTTGCCTTTACTTTTCATGATATGGGAAGAACACTGGCAGTTTCAATGGTTTTATTTTTTGTTATGATTTTTTTGATGAATAGTGATTATGCGCAAACAATCAGCAGAATATTGCCGATGGGGCAACTCCGGTTAATCTCATTGCAAAAGACAGATTCGATAAAATTTTTTCTGATTGCAGATGTTTTGTGGAATTTTATTATGTATTTGATTGCGGGCAATGCTTTTTTACATACAGACTTGAAATAGCCGGAGGTGATTTTAATGGACAAGTTATTGAAAATGGAAAGATATCAACTAGTACATAATTCTATATATTGGTGCAGTATGATAGGAATATTTGTTTTGGGGCTTTTTACAGCAGATTCTTATGTTATGGAAGTTATGGGACCAACAGGTGGAATTGCTTATTCACTTGCAGATATTTTTAATGGAATGGTGTATGATTCTACATTCCTTCTTATCATTATATCAGGTATACTTGCTTTGATCTTTGGTCAGGAATTTTCTAAGAGAACAATAAATTTAGAGGTCAGTGCCGGTCATTCAAGAAAACAGATTTTTGCAAGTAAAATCATATCGTATCTGACTGCCTTTAATATTATGGCGCTTGTATATCCTGCTGCGGGATGTATACGAGAGTTTGGACGCTTTGGTATTGAAGATATAGGAATCTTTTTTTACAGTATAATAAAAGCAATCGTTTATTCCTGCCTGCTAAATAGTGCGATATTCCTGATTGCAATTTTTATTTGTTGTTGTTTACAGGATCATGTAAAGGCAGCTTCGGCTACGGCAATAATTGTTTTTGGACTCAGCCTGTATCTTGGATATGGAATGATGTTAAAGCTGCCAGTGGATTTTTTGCCAACTTACCAGATTAGAATTGCTGTTAGCATGAAAAGCTTTATCCGACCTGGCACTGTATTAACTGGAGTAACATGGTCCGTCATATTGGTGATGCTTTCATGGATAAAATTTAGTAAATGTGATTTTAAATAGATGGAGGGAAGATGTCTGATATAGAGTGGATGTTACTTGTTATAACAGTATTTTTCTTAATATTGCTGGTTCACTATATTCAGCTAAAAAGACAGATCCGTAATCTTTCAGACCAAATGAATGAATTGAATTGTGGATATTCAGAAAAGATGTTGGATATTTCTCTGATTGATAAAGATTTAGAGAGACTGGCTGGTATACTGAATCAGTATAATATCAAACAAAGGCAGACTGTAGCCGGAGTATTACGTGGTGAAGAGTATTTAAAGGAATCAGTTGCCAATATATCACATGATCTGCGTACTCCGCTTACAGTTATTCTTGGTCATTTACAATTGTTACAAAAGGAAAATTTAGAGCCTGGTCAGGAAAAACGTATAAAAATTATTATGAGTAAAGCTGAAAGAATGAAAGAATTAGTAGAAACATTCTATGACCTTTCAATTTTGGAAGAACAACAGACAGCTCCTGAAAAAGAAAAGTTTAATATATCAAATTTATTGATAAATTTGATCACAGAAAATGCGGTTACATTAGAAAAAAGGAATATTTTACCCGAAATAAATCTACCCGATCATTCGATATATATGTATTCTGATAGAAATATAGTAGAGCGTATTTTGCAAAATCTACTGACAAATGCAGTTAAGTATTCTATTGGAACTATAAAAATAACACTTATGGAGAAAGAAAATAGTGGCATTATATTTACAATTGAAAATCCGGTGAGTAATAGTTCGGAAATTGACTGTAACCGGCTTTTTGACCGCTTTTATACAGGCGATAAATCAAGATATGACGGAAGCACAGGATTAGGACTTGCAGTAGTTAAGTCACTTGTTGCAGTTCTTGATGGAAGTATTGTTGCAAAACTACAAGCCAATAGCCTGGTTATCATTCTTGAATTGTGAAATAAATATTGTGATGTTGTGGGTCAAAAGGTATATTAAAACTACTAAATAGCAGCTCTAATATACCGTGATGGGAGTATTTATAACTTAGGAAAAGCATATACTTATATATCTTTACTTTTTCCCCAGTATTTTTCGATTTCGCTCTGATTAAGATTTTCTCCGATAACTATAAGAATAGACTGACCATTTTTAATAGGAGTAATGTCGATGGCTTTATGAGTTGCATTTATAGATATCCAGTTATCAGTGTCAAGTTTTTGAAATCCTTTTATTCTGAATACATTGCCACACGATTTATCAGAAAGAATCTTTTTACATGACTTTTTGATAAAATCTTCTGTAAAGTCCATGTTCATAAAATAAAGACTGTCATATGTCTTTTTACAATCAGACCAGAATTTTGTATAATCAGCGGAATTATATCCTGATGAAAGAATAGCCTCGTAATCATCTGCCTGTAAGTCTTTCCAATTCTTTTTTATAATTAATGGTTTCGCCTTATAGTCACAATTCAATGCTTTTATGCATGCATTAACATAATCGAGAGTAGAATTTGTTTTTCCTATTGGAACTTCTGAAGTATGGCTGAAAAGTATTGTTCCAGCCTGTGATGCCTGAGATGCAAGGATATAGCATGATTCATCAGAAAGATTTTCCTCGAGTCCTGCATCGATTATAGTTATAACATTTCCAATTTCATACCACCGGTCAAGAGGATTCTCATGAAGCGCATCAAAAAATTCGTCCATGTCAAATATTCCGGATGGTTCTACAAGAATACGGTCATAGCCACACATTCCCATAGCAATCAATTTGGTTTTAAATCTTCTTTTATGGCAGTCATCATCGCAGCCGCCGGCAACCATTTCAAGAGTGCAGTTATCACCAAGAATATCCTGCAGAAGCATTGCATCTACATTTACAGCTCCAAAATCATTTTCTAGAATACCTATATTTTTGCCTTGTTCCATAAGAAATTTAGCGTATTGACGTATAAAAGTTGTTTTACCGGAGCCGAGAAAGCCTGTAATCAAATCAATCTGAATCATATAAATCTCCATTTCTGAGCAGTATATTTGAAAAACGATGGCTGTTTGCTTTTGCCCGTAAGCAGACAGACTTTGTATCATAATATCTATAAAATACAGTATATATTAGAAAGAATAAGGTGTCAAAAATATATTTTGACAAGCTGTCAGTCGATGCTGCGTAGCTTTTGTTTATTTTGGTTTAGGTATTGTAACAGTTCAGCCATTCATTTCTTACATTCATAAACCTGCCAGCTACGTAGCTTTTGTTTATTTCATTTTTACGGCTGCGGCTATAGTATTTATATAAAAAATGTGGTAGTATATTAGATATGAGTTGAAGCTTAAAATAGTAAATTTATATTTAGAAGGCAATGATGATATTGTCTGGAGTATTTTAGGCATATTAGTCGAAAGGAATAAATGATGATAAAAAATATAGTTCTTGATGTCGGGGATGTCCTTCTTGAATATAGGTGGAAAGACATGCTTATGGATTATGGACTTGATGAATCAACTGCTATTGTAGTAGGTCGTGAAATGTTTGATGATCCTTTGTGGAGACAATTTGATCTTGATTTTTTGCCATGCGAAGATATTATTAAACAGTATGAGAAAAATTATCCTGAGCATAAAGAGGCAATAAGGTGGTTTATTACTCATGGAGAGTATATGCATGTTCCAAGACCGGATGTATGGGAAAAGGTACATACACTTAAAACAAAGGGATTTGGAATATATATATTATCTAATTATTCAGAAGAATTTTTTGAAAAACATACAAAGGGAGCTTCTTTTATTGAAGATGCTGATGGAATGGTGGTATCTTATCAGATACACAAGGCAAAGCCGGACAGGGAAATTTATCAGTATTTATTTGATAAATATAATCTTGATCCGTCAGAGTGTATATTCTTTGATGACAGGGCTGAGAACGTTGAGGCTTCCAATAAAATCGGAATGAAATCAATACAAATTACATCAAAAGATCAGCTTCTTGAAGAACTTACAAAGCTTGAACCTAAAAGGAGAGTAAGATATAAAGGGACTCATCCACGCAATTTCAATGAGAAGTATAAAGAACTCAATCCTGAAAAGTATGGGGATATAATAGAAAAAGTTATAAGCAAGGGAAGTACTCCAGCCGGGATGCATATATCAATATGTGTGAAAGAAATAATTGATTTCTTACAGATAAAACCAGGTCAAAGAGGTGTAGATGCTACGCTTGGCTATGGTGGTCATACAAGAAAAATGCTTGAGTGCCTTAAGGGAGAAGGACACATATATGGTCTTGATGTTGATCCTATAGAATCTGTCAAAACTACAGAGAGACTTAGAAAACTTGGCTATGGCGAAGATATATTAAGTGTAAGACTACTCAATTTTGCCGATATAGATAAGCTTGCGCAGGAAACGGGCAGATTTGATTTTGTCCTTGCTGATCTTGGAGTGTCATCTATGCAGATAGACAATCCGGAAAGAGGATTTTCATATAAAACTGACGGACCGCTTGATCTGCGATTAAATCCTCAAAAGGGAATATCAGCAGCGCAGAGACTGGAAAATATATCACTTTATGAGCTTGAAGGGATGCTTATAGAAAATTCTGATGAACCATATGCGTCAGAAATAGCCGAAGCTGTTATAAAAGAAATAAAAAAAGGAAAAAAGATAGATACAACAACTAAATTATATAATATAATAAAAGATACATTGAGCTTTTTGCCTGCAAATGAACAGAAGGATGCTGTAAAGAAGTCCTGCCAAAGGACATTTCAGGCATTGAGAATAGATGTAAATAGCGAATTTGAGGTTTTAGATGCCTTTCTGGAAAAGCTTCCTGATGTACTTAATCCGGGGGGAAGAGTGGCGATTCTTACATTTCATTCAGGAGAGGATCGTCTTGTTAAAAAGTCTTTCAAAAGACATATGAAGGCAGGAGATTATACAGAGGTATCAAAAGATGTGATTCGCCCTTCAAAAGAAGAATGTATAATGAATGGACGGGCGAAGTCAACTAAAATGAGATGGGCAATAAAATAATTATATAATGAAATGAAAGGAAGGGGTTTTATGAACAAATTTTATTATGGTATCGATATAGGCGGTACAACAGTTAAAATGGGACTTTTTGATGAGGAAGGCAGTATGCTTGAAAAATGGGAGATTGATACCCGTAAGGAGGAGTCAGGCAAATATATTTTATCTGATATAGCCGATGCAATCGATAAGAAAAATACAGAAAAAAATATTGATAAGACACAGGTGCTTGGAATTGGAATGGGTGTTCCCGGACCGATTACTGAGGATGGACGAGTTCTTAAATGCGCCAATCTCGGATGGGGAATATTCTCTGTTGCAGATGAAGTAAGAAAGCTTACAGGTGTTGAAAATGTCAAGGTAGGCAATGATGCCAATGTAGCTGCACTTGGTGAGCAGTGGAAAGGTGGCGGAAGAGGCTTTGACAGTATCGTTATGGTTACGCTGGGTACTGGCGTAGGCGGTGGAGTTGTAATCAATGGAAAGATACTTACGGGAAGTAATGGTGCAGCGGGTGAGATCGGTCATCTTACAGTTAATCCGTTTGAGACAAGAACATGCGGATGTGGCAAGAAGGGCTGTCTTGAACAGTATTCATCAGCTACAGGTATTACAAGAATGTCGGCAGAAAAGCTTGCTGAGTCTGACGAGCCGTCTTCACTTAGAGAATATGATATTCCTATAACAGGCTTACAGTTATTTAAGGCATAC
>CAZFFA010000098.1:0-9557 GCA_964517955.1 uncultured Jutongia sp.
GCACGAATCCGGAAAAATATGATAAGCAGATTAACGCATGGTATGAGCTGGCACTACATGATGAGAATGAAGAGATACAGCATCATGCAGCAGATTCCTTATTTGGATTTTATTTACGTAAGAAGAATTACACCAAGGCGGAAAAATATCTGGACTATTTTTCAGAACACGATCCTATGAAAAGTTATTATCAGGGAAGATTACTCCAGGAGCAGGGGAAAATCAAAGAAGCATATGAAAAATATGAAAATGTTATTTTTTCCGGTTTTAGTACACTTAATTTTGTTCTTTCCACAATGGCGGGACTGGCATTGTGGGAAAATGATATCGGTTATGCGAGATTTTTGTCAGGGAAAGTACAGGCAGTTGCCCATACATTGGAAATGGGAAAATATAATGAGTATTCGCCAATGCTTGATATTGTATGTGCAGGGAAAGATGTAGAGGGAACATATAAGGTGGTAAAACATCTTCTTGATAATGTGGGTACTATGTATGATTTTAGAACGTCAGGTTTATATAAACATATGAAATTCAGAGATATTGATGAAACTATATTAGATGGTGTAAAAGAAAAACTTCTTGAAGGATTCAGAAATGAGGAAGAATTCGGCTACATGGCAGGATATGAACCGTGGGAGAAATTGATCTTTGACAGATAATGTTTTTTGAAAGCTGTCGTTTGGTAAAATCTATTCCATTTTTAAAAGCTTTGCGATAAAATATGTTCTGTGAATCGTTCACAGTATTATATTTTGAGGAGGCTTGGCAATGAACAAGGATTTTGAACGCTGCTGTAGCTTTCTTGCAGACATGATTATTAAATACGCACCACAGATAAGAGATGAAGTAGAGATGTGTATGATGATCAAGGATTCCATTGATGACGAGAAAGCTAATAGGCAGAAACAATTTGACAGATTCTGTTATTGCTTAGGCGGAGTAAAACAGCTTCTGGACAAAAAGGCTGCATAGGCAGCTGGCATCCTGTAGATAATATGCTACGGGATGTATACATATATTATGGGACTTCATTCATAAGAGTGGAGTCTTTTTGTTTTATTCCTTCATCTTGGAAAAAGTTTTGGTTGAACAGAGGTTGGAATGATGATAAGATTTAGTTGGGACAATAGTGAACACATGTGTTCACATTTCATAACTAAGAAGTAATGGATTGGAGAGGTGCTTATGGCAGATAAAATTGGAACTGATGAATATGGGGAAATACTTATATATCAGACTGATGATGGGCAGACAAATATAGAAGTTAAAATAGAAGATGATACAGTGTGGCTGACACAACAGCAGCTTACTGAATTATATCAATGCAGTAAATCAAATATAAGTGAACATATAAAGCATATATTCGAAGAAGGGGAATTGGATAAGGATTCAGTTGTTCGGAAATTCCGAACAACTGCAGATGATGGAAAAACATATAATGTTACTTATTACAATTTAGATATGATTATATCTCTTGGATACCGTATTAAATCAGTGATTGCAACAAGATTCAGACAGTGGGCAACAAAGCGGTTAAAAGAATATATGATTAAGGGATTTACGATAGATGACGAGCGTTTGAAAGGAAATGGTGGAGGAAATTACTGGAAAGAGTTACTTGACAGAATCAGGGATATCAGATCTTCAGAAAAGGTATTGTATCGTCAGGTTCTTGATTTGTATGCTACGAGTGTAGATTACAATCCTCATAGCGAAGAGTCTGTTAGATTCTTTAAAATTGTTCAGAACAAACTTCACTATGCAGCACATGGTCATACTGCGGCAGAGGTTATATATCAGCGGGCAGATGCAGAAAAGCCATTTATGGGACTTACTTCATTTGCCGGAGAATTACCAGCATTAAAGGATATAGGAACTGCAAAGAATTATCTTGAAGAAAATGAACTCAAAGTATTAAACAATCTTGTTTCTGGTTATTTTGATCTGGCTGAAATTAATGCAATTGAGCATAAGCCAATGTATATGGATGATTATGTAAAGCAGCTGGATAGTGTGTTGTCATCAGGAAATAGGAAACTTTTGACTGGAGCTGGTTCTGTAAGTCATAAACAGGCATTGGAGAAAGCAAAGTCAGAATACAGAAAATATCAGGAGATTACTTTGACGCCAGTCGAAAAAGCATATCTTGAAAGCATTAAAGAGGTTTCCAAGGAAGTAAAAAGGAGATAACATCTGATGAAAAAACAGCAGAAATGTTACATATACACAAGAGTTTCCACTTCCATGCAGGTAGAAGGCTACAGCCTTGATGCACAGAAGGACAAGCTTAGAAAATACGCAGATTATCAGGAAATGTCTATCGTTGGTGAATATTCTGATGAGGGTAAATCTGGCAAAAGTGTAGAGGGCAGACCACAGTTTAAGCAGATGCTTGCGGATATAGAAAGTGGTAAAGACAATGTTGATTATGTGCTGGTATTTAAACTGTCACGATTTGGAAGAAATGCTGCAGATGTTTTATCATCATTGCAGAAAATGCAGGATTATGGAGTTAATCTTATCTGTGTAGAGGATGGAATTGACAGCTCCAAGGATGCCGGAAAGTTGATGATATCTGTTTTATCTGCGGTTGCAGAGATAGAACGTGAGAATATTCTTGTCCAGACAATGGAAGGCCGCAGACAGAAAGCGAGAGAAGGCAGATGGAATGGAGATTTTGCACCATATGGCTATCAGCTGGTAAATGGTGAGCTTATCATTGCAGAGGATGAGGCAGAGATTATCCGTATTATATATGATAAATTCGTCAATACAACGATGGGAATGGCTGCGATAGCTGCATTTTTAAATAACAGTGGTTATAAGAAAAAGCTTCGCCAGAATAACACAATTGAAGGTTTTTCTACATCATTCGTCAAGGGTGTGCTGGACAATCCGATATATTGTGGCAAGCTTGCATTTGGCAGAAGAAAAAATGAGAAGATTTCGGGAACAAGAAATGAATATCATATCGTAAAACAAAAGGATTACTTGTTAAGTGATGGAATCCATGAGGCAATCATATCAGAAGAAATGTGGAATCAGGCACACAGAAAGCGTCAGGAGACAGGTGTTTTACAGGTAAAAACGCACAGCCTTGAACATGAGCATATTTTATCCGGAATTATTAAGTGTCCTGTCTGTGGAAGCGGTATGTATGGCAATGTAAACCGCAAGAAGCATCCGGATGGAGGCTATTATAAAGATTATTTTTATTATGCCTGCAAACACAGGAAGCTTGTGGACGGACACCGCTGTACATATAAAAGACAGTGGAATGAGGACAGGATTAATGCAGCAGTTGAGGAGATAATTCGTAAATTTGTGAAGAATCCAAAGTTTGAGCAGGAAATCCGTAAGCAGATAGGAAGCAGCATTGATACTTCGGAGCTTGATCGGGAATATTATGGATTAAAAGACAGACTGAACCAGACAACCGGGGCGAAAAACAGGCTTGATGACCAGATGGATCATTTATCTGTATCCGATAAGAATTATGACAAAAAATATAATGACATGCAGGAACGTTTGGACAAGCTATATGATGAAATCACTGATATTGAGAATGCCATGGAAGAAGTCGAAACAAGACTATATAATATCAGGCAGGACAAAATCTCAGAAGATAATGTTTACCAGTTCCTTTTATTCTTTGATAAGCTGTATGATAAATTTACAGATCTGGAAAAAAAGACATTTTTGAAGAGTTTTCTGTCAGATGTGTTTATCTATGAGGAAGAGCAAAAGGATGGCAGAATATTAAGAGGTCTCCGGTTTAAATTTCCGATATATATGAATGGCAGAAATGTATTGGGTGTGGATTGGGACAACGAAAGTACAGATGAGACGGTGTGCTTGATGTCAAGAAAAGATAAATGAGAAAGCGTATTAATCCCATCATCTGAGATGGGGTGAATGGAATAAGCAGAAGCGTTGCCTAGAGTATTAAAAACTCCTATGTTAAAATGATATTAGTTTCGCAGGCCATATCAAAAACATAGGAGCTTCCTGTATAATTCAAATATAAGGAATTCCAAGAAAGAAGGTTGAGAAAAAAATACCTCAGTGTAAAATAAGATTACTGATTTTGCCGGTTAGTAAAAAATCTTATTTAAACAGAGAGGTATCTAAAATGAATTGTAACACACAGAACGCAAAAATTGAAACAATAAAAGAAAAAACTTTAGTTGTAGGTATTGATGTAGGCAGCGAAACCCATTATGCAAGGGCTTTTGACTGGAGAGGTTATGAGTACTCAAAGAAAGCTTTTCCATTCAGTAACACAGAGGCAGGATTTGTCAGCTTTTTAGAATGGATGCAGGACATCGCAAAAGACAATGGCAAAGAGGAACTGGTGCCGGGCATGGAACCTACAGGACATTACTGGTTTGATCTTGGAAAGTTTCTACAGGATAAAGGCATAAAGCCGGTTCTTGTCAATCCGTATCATGTAAAGCAGTCAAAAGAGCTTGATGATAATAACCCATCAAAGAATGACCGAAAAGATCCAAAAGTAATTGCAGGACTGATCAAAGATGGACGATTTACTTATCCATACCTTCCGGAAGGAGTCTATGCAGAACTCAGAAGTGCCTCAAATCTGAGATTTTGAGACAGAATTTGAAAAATATCGTGTGGTTCAGGACAGACTGTTTATGTCTGACTTCGATAAGTACATATTGGAATTAGAGGAAAATGCAAAGAAATGATAACTGGTTCCAGGTGGAGACGGTGAAATCCGGCAACTCAACCTTGTGGAGTGTATTGACCCATCAGGAGCCAGCGGAGTTTCACTATGTGGTAATACGTTGGTCTCTACCGTTTTAACTGTGGGGCCAGTGGTAAACTGCAGTTACAGAAAAATGCCTGCATTAGTATAGTAGCAATGGGCATTACTTGACTGTTTCCCATAAAAAACGCAGATAGTAAAGACTTTGATATAGATGTTGAAAATTTCACGATTTTTAAATGTGAATTAGGTTTTCGATAAGCGTGGACATGTTTCCTTTTTGATATGATATATTTACGCAAACAAGCGGCTATTCATTGTTAGGGCATATGCCCTCTTTTGCAAGCAAGTTTCTCATAAAGGAGAAATGAGCACAGCAAAAAAATAAACCACTTGGTATGCGAATGGTTAGGAAAGCTTAAGTGTTTTGTATTGATAAGCTCCTTTGTTATAATAATGTTGTGTGAAAGAAAAGGCGTAAAGATAGTTGAGGGAGAAATTTGAAACCAATTACAAAAGAGTATTTGGAATATGATTAAATGATTTAAAAGAGTAAATAGAACCATTTACGGGAGCGTCTATAGCAGTGTCGGGAACGCAGTATTTAAGGCGCTGGGCGTTAGAGTAAGGAGGTACAGGAATATGCCTAATGAAGAAAAAAGAATATGGGGTATCCATACAAAGGATGACAATTTGTTTTTGCAACAGGATGTAATAGCTATTGGCTGGAAGGACATGGGTGACCTGAGCGTGATTCAGGCTGACCGTGATGCTTTCAAAGAAAAATATACAGAAGTTTATTCGGATGCCAAGAAAGGCAATATCACAAACGGTGCAGGTATGTTGTATCGATTTGCAAATGAGGTCGAGATTGGCGACTACGTTGTATTCCCTTCAAAGATTGACCGCCAGATAAATATCGGTGTAATTGAAGGCGGATATGAGTATCATCCGGAAGCAGCAGAATATGTGCAACAGCATAAAGTTAAATGGTTAAAGCATCTACCAAGAACATCATTTTCACAAGGTGCACTGTATGAAGTAGGATCAGCAATGTCATTTTTTGCAGTAAAGAATTATGCAGATGAGTATCTTGCAGCACTGGATAGAAGTTTCAAGAAAAATGCAATGACTACTGGTTCAGATGAAGACGAAAGTGTTGGAGCTACTGCGGATGAGATTGTAGAGGCAACAAGGGATTTTATTCTGAAGGAACTAAGTAAAAATCTCAAAGGCTACGATTTGGAGGAATTTGTAGCTGACCTTTTAAGAGCAATGGGATATCGTACAACAGTTTCAGCACATGGTGGGGATAGTGGTATTGATATTACAGCCTATAAGGATGAGCTTCCACCTCGTATTCTGGTTCAAGTAAAGAGTCAGGATAGTGATATTAAGGAGGCAACTATTCAGTCTTTAAAAGGTGCTATGCGAGAGGGCGACTATGGTTTGTTTGTGACATTATCCAATTACACAAAGAACGCTCAAAAGTATCTTGACAGCACACCTATCATCCGAGGTATCAATGGAACAGAACTTGTAGATTTGATTTTGAAGTACTATCGCGATTTAAGTGATAAGTACAAAAAGATGATTCCTTTGAAGATGGTGTATATTCCAGTAGCGAAGGATGAGCAGGCATAATTATAAACTTTTTAATTATTAAGAAAAGTGGTCCTGCATACAGGAAAGAACCAGAAATAGTGCTGTTTCATGCTTTCAACGACATATATGGTTGTATCATAGATTGCATCTTGGTAGGTATCATTTGTAGAGGCGGAGAGTTTTTCTTAGAAACAAGAAAGCAGAATATGCAGGCAATGTCACCGGATCAGCAGTGATTTACTGCGAAAATGATTGTAATGGAGGTTGAGAAAATAGCAATTGATTGAATTACTAAATGAAAAATATAAGGTTAAGAGTCAAAGAGGTCTTGATCTAATACTTAATCGTGTCAAAGATGGTTTGGAAGTAAAAATGCGCCAAATTGGTACAGAGATTATTTAAAATTCTTAAATAATGTGAGGTAACTATATGAATAATATGTCAATATCAATGGGAAAAAGATAATTAGTTGATTCTATTTGGAAAAGTGCAGGGATAGAGGGACTTGGAACCACTTTTCCAAATACAGAGAAAATTTTAGAGAACATACCCGTTCAAACAAAAAGGGATGAAGTGTTTTTTATCGTAAATATGAAAAGAGCATGGTATTTCCTATTTGACAATGTAGATTATCCAAATAACATATCATATTTACGGGAACTTAATAAGATATGCATGGAAGAATTGTCTTATGATGCAGGAAATATCCGAACAGCTCCGGTGACAATTGGTGGAACATCTTGGGTTCCAGAACTTCCACAGGAAGGTATCATAATTGACAAGTTAAAAGAAATCGAAGATATGCCTGATCGACTGGAAGCAGCTTTGGAAATGTTTTGCTTTGTTGCAAGAACGCAAATGTTCTTGGATGGTAACAAAAGAGTCGCACAATTAATGTGTAATAAAATTATGATGCAGGCAGATATAGGAATTTTTTCAGTACCTTATGATCAGATTGATAAATTTAAGGAATTGCTTTTCAATTATTATGAAACCAGTGACTCTGGTAAAATAAAAACTTTTTTTCGAGAAAAATGCTTACTTTTAAATCCGGAATATGTCCAGAAACAAAAGAAATCTAACATGATGAGTTTTGCATCGGAAGCTAATTCAGAATTAACTCTTTCTGTGAAACACAGAAAAAGTTAATAGTAATACTTAAAAAAGAATCATTCAAATTAAACGGATGGTTCTTTTTTGCGCCAATTTGGCGCAGATTTTTTCTTTATCTGTTATTTGATTTTTTGGGGGATTATGGATTTGTGGATCGATTAATATGAGTAATCGGATGAGTTTTTTTATGGTTGTAAAACTTGCCAGATTGTGTATGTTGTACATACTGGTAGGACTTCTTTGTATGTCACTGATAGGATATGTGCAAAAATTTATACCAAACACAGCAGATACAGTGAGTAGGGCGTTTTACTAAATGTAAAAATGGGCATGTGATTGTAGAGTAATATAAACTAAAATATAGTATAATATATTATTAGAGAATCTGTCGAATAAGGTAGATATATCTTCTAAATAGTGCATAAGGGATTTACAAAAATTAGAAGTAAGAAGGAATGGATATGAAAATGATATAAATAAAAATCGTTTGCATCATGAAATTTATATGTCTGACGCAAGAAAGGTTGCACCGGAGAGGTGGAAAACGGTTATCAGGCATCCGATTAAAAGAAAATAGTTGTTTGACTATGACCGTACTGCAAAAACAGAATTATGCTGTAAACATATACAAAAAACTACGATATCAAACTATTGATGAGAATGAAGAGGAACAAAAATATGCGTGAAACAAATCATTATAAGTCTTGGTCTGGCTTAAATAAGAAACTTTCAGATAACCTGTGTGAAGAATTAAAAGGCAGGATTACCTATTTTTTAACACGTTATCATGAGGTTCACAATTCATATGGACGTGCATCGATCAGACTAGATGGAAAGGAACTGACTAATTTTTCATGGATTGATATGTACAAACAGGATTTAGATGTTAATGAAAAATTTGAAGAGACGGGAGAGTGGGATTATCATGATCCGGAGTTAAAAGAAAAGTGGGATAAAGATGCTACATTTTCGGATTATGATTTTCTTGCTGCAGCAACTGCTTATTTGCAGCTTTCAATCAGTGATGCTCTGGAAAGTGATAATTATCTTATTAAGATTTTTGCAATTATGGACAGGCGTGTTGGCAGGAGGAGACTTAATAAAGTAAGGGACGTGAAAGAGTACAAAACATATCCGGACTGGGTACAGCAGTTTTATAAGCTTAGATTGAAAGTCAGTAATATTGAATGAATATATGAGTGATTAGAAGTGGTAGTCATTGGAAAAGAAGCAGTGGATGTTATGAAAGAAGAAAAGTTATGTCTAGAATAACATCTGAAAAAATACATAAAACTAATTTTTATTATACTGGTTGTTTATAGGTTAAAACTATGGACAATCATTATTTTTATATATTTTTCAAGCATAATAGTTCAATTTATAATTAAGCGAGCCTTATAAATATGGTAAAGGCAGCAGAAGAGATAAGAAAAAATATCGTCAAATAAGTAAAATGTGTATTGTTTAGTGGCGCAAAGGCGCAATCGAGGATGTGCCGATGGAAGCGACAAGAAGACAGTTTGATGTAAATTTGTTTGGTATGTATAAGAAAAGCACCTACCATTTCTGATAGATGCTTTCTGAATTGCTATTCTGTTTTTAAATCTATTTTTTGAATAGTTCTGAGTGCGTACCAAGCCTGTAAAGCATGAGTACTAAAACGTTGTTCTGAATCTCATAAATGAGCAACTTCATACGTCTAATGCTGCCTTAAGCGCATCCATACTGGAATAACGCGGAGCAGAAGGATCCTTCATCATTTTTCGGCCTTCCTCAATGGCAGCGGCTGTCGTATCATTCGGTACTTCCAGTTTTAATTCAAAAGGAATACCATGCTCACGGATAGCGGTTCTCAGGAACATATTTACAGCAGTTGTCATATTCAGACCAAGCTCATTGAAGATTTCCTCCGCCTGGTCCTTGATTGCCTTGTCTGTACGAATATTTAAATTAGTTGTTGCCATACAGAACACCTCCATTCAAGTATAGTATACTTAAATATTCGTCTGATGTCAATACGTTGTCATTATGAGTTTGCCCTGTTACAGCGGCAGATGTTACTGTTCAGAGGTAAACTTGTAATAAAAGAACCGATGGTATAGACTAA
>CAZFFA010000099.1:0-6976 GCA_964517955.1 uncultured Jutongia sp.
TATATCTGCAACTAGGCTATATCAGCTTGATGTAAGACAGCGAAATTGATTCATTATAAAAGGCTGAACTGTTACTCGTTCAGCCATAAAACAAAAGTGTTACCCACTACCTTGCATTTACTTTCCGTCTGACAAGCCAATAACATACAACCTGCATAACTATCGTCAAGAACCATGATGCCGGATATGATATAAATAAGAAAAACAATGATCTGTAATGTGGAAACAATACAAATATCCAGAACACTCTGACACCAACTGTTCCTATGATCGACAATATCATCGGTACAAATGAATAGCCCATTCCACGCATTGACCCCGGAAAAAGATCCATAATCCCGCATAAGAAATATGGAACAGTAGTTATCGCAAGTATCTCAAGACCACTTGCTATTACCTTTGGATTCTTCGTGTATATGCCCATTATCTGACTGCCAAATATACAAGCACCACCGCCAAACACTCCGGCAACAACTACCGACAATATCATACAGTCAATAAGAACCTTGTCCATTCTCTTATGCTTGCCAACACCATAGTTCTGGCTTGTAAAGCTCATACACGCCTGTGTAATTGCATTGACAGAAACATAAAGGAATCCAAGTACATTGTTGGCGGCTGTATAACCAGCCATTGCAATTGAACCAAAGGAATTTACAGACGACTGCAAAAGTGCATTGGAGAAATTGATGACTGTGCTCTGTATACCTGCCGGTATTCCAACCTGAAATATAGGTTTTAAATACTCTTTCTTTATTGAAAGCTTAGAAAATCTAAGCTGATAGCTTCCTTCTGATCTATAAAGACATCTAAGAACAAGTACACATGATACAAACTGTGAAACAACAGTTCCTATCGCAACACCAGCCACACCCATTTTAAATACTATTACCATCGTTAAATTAAGTACAGCATTTATACAGCCTGATATTATAAGAAATATCAATGGTCTTTTTGTGTCTCCGACTGCTCTTAATATCGCTGCTCCATAATTATAAAGCATAAAGAATGGCATACCTAGAAAATATATCCTCATATACAATGTAGAAAGATTTATAACATCATCCGGCGTTGCCATCAGTTCAAGTGCACCTCTTGCAAATATAAGACCTATAAATGCCATAGCGATACCGCTTATAAGAGCCAGTGTGATTGATGTATGGACTGTATCCGACATTTCTTTGTCACGTCCTGCCGCATAATGCCTTGCCGCAAGTACATTTGAACCAAGTGAAATGCCTATAAACAGATTGGTAAATATATTGATGAGGGCTGTGGTTGAACCAACTGCAGCAAGTGATCTGCTTCCGCTAAATCTTCCAACTACAACAATATCTACAGCATTAAACATAAGCTGCAATATTCCTGACAACATCAATGGCAATGAAAATGATATAAGCTTGTCCATTATTGAACCATTACACATATCAATTTCATATTTACTTTTACTCAATTTTAAGACCCCTTTCGCGTTTAAGTATCGGCACACTGCCTGACAGCTTCTATCAGTCCTGTGTTTTCATTGCCGCTATTTTTCCACGCCACCACCATACGCATCTGTCATAGCCATTTTTCTGGGCTTCTTTTATCATATTGTCAACAACTCTGTTATATTCATTGTCTGAATCCGAATATATAGCTTCCCATGTTTCGCTTATTATCTTTTTTGATATTTCTGCCCACTTCTTTTCATATAATTTAGGTATTTCAATTACATCACTGTAATCCTGAACCACAACACAGCCTTTTTTCTCAAAATACTTTTCCCTATTGTCACAGTTATTGTAATCTCTCCATTCCTGCTCAAGAGCACAGCTTGGATTTTCTATATTGGCTCCCCATTTATCTTTGTTGTATGTCTCACTATTGGAATCAGGATTTTCAGCATCAATCGACCATGATGATAATGCCGCCTTCAACGTTCCACCAATATAACTGCCTGTAAACGGCTCCTCCATACTGGTCTTTTCATCTTCCTGACACTTCTTTCCAAATTCTGTAAAGTGTATATTGCCATTCTCATCATAATCCCATGTTACGGCTCTTGGTCCATAACTCATAGTCATCCTGCCTTCCGGAGTGACAAAGTAATCCAAAATATCCATACAAAGTTCAGGATATTTCGTAGAACCCCCTATAGCTGTAATCTGACCATTGCCTTTTTTACTTATTCCGTAAACTAAAGGCTTTGCATCGTCAGGCTTAAGACTGAGCATCATATTGTTGTCCGATATTCTTTCCTGTGTATTGTATATATCTGAACCTGTATAGCTATTGAGAGAAGTAAGAACATTGCCTGCCTTGACTTTATTAACTACATCATCATATTTCTGATTCTTTGATGCCGGATCAAGAATACCATTTCTATAAAGATCATTGAAATACTGCATCATTTCAAGATACGGACTGTCTTCATCAAATAAACCGATATACTTATCATTCACAGAATCATAAAATCCAAGTCCTGCCGCTTCATATCCATAATAAGCTGATACCATATCCTTTACACAGTTGACCATACCTGCTTCATCATCCCAGTCTGACCACACAGAAACTGCATATGTTTTTTCTTTGCCGTCATTGTCTTTCTCATCCTCTGTTTCAGAAATATTCAGTTCATTTAAATCTTTGAGCATTTTAGAATAATCCTGAAGATTTTCTATATCGGGACTGTCCAGTTTTTGGTATAGGTCCCATCTCACATCCCAGCTATATGTAAACTCCTGATGATCCTTATCTGACCACGCAACATCATTTCCTATGCCGTATATGGCACTTCCTGTAGCTGCAAGAATTTTATCGTTACACGCCTGATTTGCCTTAAGTGCATCTTCCATATGCTCCTGAATGTATTCCCCATGTTCTGCAAGAAGCTCATTCTGATTCCAGTCATACAGTATACCATCTTTGACTGCATCTTTATATTCATTGTCAATATCACGAAAAATGATTATATCAGCATTCTTTATTTCTTTCTTCTTTTCATTGTTACTTAATTTCATACCTGTGATAATATTTAGCTTAACATTAAATTTATCCTTAAGATACTGCGCCATCCAGCCTTTCTGAACGCCATAATAGCTTGATAATGAATCATATATATTAAGAGTTGTTATCTTCTCCGGCTTTTCGACCTTTGTCCTGACATTAGGCTTGGTATTACAGCCAGTCAGCATAAATACAGTCTGGCACAATAAACAGCATAAAAGTAATATTGATATAAGACGTTTTCTGATCCTTTGCTTCCCCATAATATATGTATCCTCCATATACAAACAATTAATCGCTGGCGCATAGTAAATGTAATTCTCTCAATCCATGCGCCAGCAAACATCCTAGTCTTTATATTATATTATCACACACATTCTCTTATGTAAAACAAACGTTTCCTTTGTTTTTATATCTTAATTATATAATTTACTAAGTTTATTGTACCAGATAAACAAAGTATGCTGCATATCCCGCCAGCATAATAGCTCCCCAGGGACGTCTTAAAGATTTTGTTCTAACTACACTTACTATAAGCAATACTGCCGCCAGAGCCGAAATTATAGTATCAATTACAAATTTAGGTTCAAAAACTACAGGTGTTATAAGCGATGTAGTTCCTATGACAAAAAGTATGTTGAATATATTGCTTCCCACTATATTTCCTATAGCTATATCTGCTTTCCCCTTAATTGCAGCTGTAACAGATGTGAAAAGTTCAGGCAGTGATGTACCAAGAGCAACTATAGTAAGCCCTATAAACCTGTCACTCATTCCAAAAACTTTTGCAATATAGCCTGCACTGTCTACAGTAAGTTAACGTCCCCATATTATAATCACTCCTCACAGCACACTTTCCACAGCCATTTTAACCATACCTTGATTTTTTTTTCTTCATCGACTTCACATCTCCCCTTTTTTGCCATGATAAAAAGATAACCAAGATACACGATAAAAAGCAGCCAGAGTATAATCCCTTCTATACGGTTTATACTTTTTCCGGTCATCCCCATAAACATAAGCACAATAGTTATTCCTATAAGATAAGGTATCTCATACTTTAATGTAGACAATGAAACAGCAACTGTAGTAATGACACCGGTTATTCCAAGTATGATCAATATATTGAGTATATTACTTCCAACTATATTTCCAATCGTTATCCCGGCATTGCCTTTAAGTGCTGCCGTTATACTTACTGCTGCTTCCGGTGCACTTGTGCCCATCGCAACAATCGTAAGTCCGATCACAAGCTGTGGTATTCCGAATCTTTCAGCTATGCCTGATACTCCATCGACAAACCAGTCTGAGCCTTTTACAAGCATCACAAATCCGACTATCAATATCGCTATTTGTATTATTATATCCATTCTATTCCTCCAAACTTTTATATTTTTATCAGTCCAATGCCATCTGCATCATTTCCTGTGATATATTCAGAGCATGATCACCTATCCTTTCAAAGTCGGTAAGCATTTCTGAATACAATATACAGCCTTCCTCAGAACAGCTTCCCTCTTTCATTCTTGAAAGCATATTGTCACGATAACTCTCTGTCATATCATCTATCTTCTGTTCAAGACCTGCAACTTTGGTAAGGTACTCCACACTTTCGTCCTCTGCATTTATCAGGCTGTCAAAAAGTTCCTCACTTACCTCTTTCATATTGGCTAACTCTGACAACTCTTCACCGGAAAACTCCACCTTTTTTTCTTTTAACATATCTGAATATCCGCATATGTTCATGGCATGGTCGCCTATCCTTTCGATATTGCCTATTATCTTATAATAACAGCTCATAGCATGACTTTCTTTCTCCTCTATATCATGCGCCAGTGCCTTAGAAATATAATTTGACAATTCCTTGTTGAGATAATCAATATTTTCTTCCTTCCGGCTTACCGGTTCGATGAGTGACGGATCTATAGATATAAATGCATCAAAGCTTTTTATTACATTGTCATATGCCATTTTTAACATTCTTCCTGATTCATTCTTTATCTGCTCAACATATATCACAGAAGAGCCGATTTTACCGTTTGCTGCTCTCTCATTGAGATACTTTACGCACATATGACCTTTTACTATATCATCTCCGGGAAGAATAAGTTCAGACATATTGGCAAGAAGTCCACCAAATGGGACAAGGAGGATCGTTGTAACGATATTAAAGATAGTATGCATATTGGCTATCTGTGCAACTACATTGTCCGGTGTAAGACTAGCAACTGCGTCCGCAAGTGGAAAACATACTGCAATTATAGTAAATAAAACTGTTCCTATTATATTGAAACTAAGATGTATAATTGTTGTTCTCTTTGCATTCTTGCTTGTTCCTATAGATGCAATAAGTGCTGTAATACATGTACCTATATTCTGACCAAACAATACAAATATTGCACTTGAAAATGGTATAACACCGCTTCCGGCAAGAACCTGAAGTATTCCAACTGATGCAGAAGATGACTGAATTATAGATGTAAATACAGCTCCTGCAATTATTCCAAGAATTGGATTGGTAAATCCGGTCATAATGCTTATAAAGCTCTGTGATTCTCTAAGTGGAAGCATTGCATTGCTCATCATTTCCATGCCTATAAAAAGTATTCCAAGTCCACCAAGTATACTTCCTATATGATGTACCTTCTGATTTTTCATAAAAACAATAAGCGCAACTCCTATAAATGCAACTAAGGGTGCTATAGCTCCAACGTCAAGAGCGATAAGCTGTCCTGTTATGGTTGTTCCAATATTGGCACCCATTATGATCCATACAGCCTGCCTGAGCGTCATCATTCCTGAATTGACAAATCCTACCACCATGACAGTCGTAGCTGACGATGACTGGATAACTGCGGTTATGCCTGCGCCAACTGCTATCCCCAGAAATCTATTGGCAGTAAGTTTCTCTAGAATACTTTTCATTTTATTGCCTGCGGCAGCTTCCATTCCGGCACTCATCATCTGCATGCCGTACAAAAATAAAGCCAGACCTCCCAGGAGGCTGAACACGTCTGTAATTTTCATATTCTTATCCTTTCACATATAAGGGATCTTTGACATCCTGATCCTACAAAGTATTTTTAGCAAAATTTAACCTGCAATATGTGAAAGAACTTCTTTTTTCCCATCCTTGTTTTGAATATACCTTGAAATAATAAGGTGAAACGAATTTTGACGTAATTTATTGACTGCAAATAGTGTCAACACAACAAGTGATACAATATCTGCATAAGATAAAACCATAATAAGAGATTCAATATATCCTTTTACACGGTTTACTCCACATTTAGCATTTATGCTGTTTTTTATGTTTGATAAGATATAAAATATAGTTTCTGTACTCTGTATTGGTTCTATAGATATAACTTCTTTATTGAAAAACGAATTATCTTCTGATGTTTCCAAATATGTAGTTTTTGAACTGTCACTATATACGCTGGATTCAGCCTTCACAATACATTCATCAGCATACATTCCAAGCATTGAAAATGACATGGCGATACATATAATACACAACATTATATTGCGAACATTGTATTTTATATGCATCGCCTGTCACCTCCATTTTTTAACTCAACATTTATGAACTAATTTCTTTTATAAAAGAATGTGTACTGCTGGTATACACCGGCGTACCTGTCTGTCATCCATGCCGGCATAACACCACCATATTCCTCGTCTATTATCTTTTTCATCCATACATCTATCGGACATGCATCTAGATGATGAAGTCCAAAAAGACAGATGCAGTTGGCAACTTTTTTGCCAATTCCTTTAAAGCTCATAAGATATTTTAGAGACTCCCCATAGTCAAGACTTCCCGTATATTTTTCAAATTCACTGTGCTTACTCTCATACTCACACATAAGCCATATATATTCATCCCTGTAGCCAAGTCCAAGTTCTTTCAGACTATCCCTGCCACCGCCGCTTACTATATCATCAAAATGCGGTATCATATAAATATCGGTATCTTTAAGATATG
>CAZFFA010000099.1:7076-9522 GCA_964517955.1 uncultured Jutongia sp.
GGTATAAGATATTTATTGTTATCCAGCTTCCGCCATCTGAAGCACTGTCCTGATTCGGCAGTCTGCTCCAGATCAAAGCAGTCTATTTCTTTGGTAATCATCTTTTCCTCCAAATACTACTTCATCATAAAGATAAGCCCCATACATCCTTTACCACAGTTACTTGTTATCGCCGCTGACGCTTCCTGTATATACACTGTGTCAAAATTTATATATTTCTTTACTTCATTAACTATCATATCTTTTGTCTCTTTTGAACACCCTGCTGTTGTGATAAACAAAATTCTGTCATTGATATTATGGAGCGACTTCATCTGCAATCTGATATACTTTCTATACACACTATCCATATTGCCAAAAAATACGGCACATGGAATTATTTTTTTCCAGCGTAATGCAAGAACTGGATGGAAGTCAAGAACTTTTGATAATCTCCAGATATATTTATTCAGCAAACCACTTCTATATAGCTGATCTGAGCTTGCAAGAACAAAGCTTGCCCTTACCTTCTGCTGCATATCATCAAGTCCTTCAAGAATATTATCATAAGAATCACCCTGCAGAGCCATCTTTGCAGCCTGCATAACCATAAGACCTGTTCCACTTGAAAGATGACCTGAATCATATACATGGACATGTGAAAAGCCCGATGCAGCCTGGCTTGCATGTTCATAACCACCGCCTGAACCTGCCGCAATATTGATATGAATGACATCATCAGCCTCTTCTAGTAAACTTCCAAAGTAATCCTCATACGCTTCCACTGTTGGCGGCTCTGATTTAACACGTTCTCCTCTTTGAATATAGGAAAGCAGACTGTCTGTATGAATCTCAACCATATCTTCAAAGTGTCCATGATCTGTATTTACATAGTAATGCAGCATCCGTATTCCAAGCTGTCTCACAAGATAATCTGGAATATCAATTACATTTTCTGCACTGATAATAATCTTCTGTTTCTTCTTCTGGCCAAGAATATTCATTATTCCTGCTTCACCTTCAGTATCATCGTCATTCATTATATAATCGATCTTGTCCTCAGGAAGATATCTAAGAAGCATTGCATCAATAAACATACCACTTATAGGTTTTGCAAGATAATCGTTAAATCCCATCTTACGGTATTTCTCTTCAGCCCCCGACATGGCATTGGCAGTCAACGCAACAACAGGAGTTCTTTTGCAGAATCCATTCTCCTGATTGCGAACCATATCAAGAGTTTTTTCTCCATCCATCTCAGGCATGATATGATCCATAAATATAACATCATAATTATTTTTTGCAGTTAATTCAAGACATTCTTTTCCACTTTTGGCAAGTGAAAGCTGAACTTTTGTATCACGAAGCAATTTCTTTGCTACAAGCAGATTCATATCATTGTCATCGACTACAAGAACCTTTGCACTGGATGCTTCAAATCTCGTCTTATATGATGTACGTGTATGCTTGTGCATCTTATTGTAATCTATATTTCCTATAGGGACTACACTTATAATCTTCTGCGGTATTGTTACAGTAAATGTTGAACCCTTCTGATAGATACTGTCAACCGTAATCTTTCCACCCATGAGTTCTACAAGCTGACTGCATATTGACAATCCCAGACCTGTACCTTCTATGCCCTTTGTATTACTTTCATCAACTCGTTTAAAGCTTGTAAAAAGATTTTTCATATCATCTTTACGTATGCCCATACCGGTATCTATAACTGACATCTTGAGCATAAAACTGTCGACTCCCGTCTGTTCACCATCAATCAGAAGAGTAACAGATCCTTTTTTTGTATACTTAATGGCATTGCTAAGTATATTGTTCAATATCTGCTTAATCCTGATCTCATCACCATAAAGCATGGTAGGCATAGTTGGCGAAACATTCACCCGGAATTCAAGCTCTTTTTCATGAGCTCTTACCCAGATTGTATTGACTATCTCACTTATCATGATACTTGTTTCATATCTTCCAGGAACAACTTCCATCTTTCCAGCTTCAATCTTTGACAGATCAAGTATATCATTTATAAGAGATAAAAGCATCTTGCTTGCACTCTGTATATTGCATGAATTTTCTACCACCTCATCAGAGATATTTTCCTCACGCAGAGTCATTTCATTCAAACCTATGATGGTATTGATAGGCGTTCTTATTTCATGACTCATATTTGCAAGAAAACGGCTCTGTGTATTCATCGCCGAAACAAGTTTCTCCTGCTGTTTCTCATAACGCTTATGTTGATATTCATACAGACTTATATTTATAAACATAAATAATCCTAGCAGAAGCATTGTTAATGCAGCACTTATTATTATGTTGACATTTCGCATTGTAACTGATGTTTCGACACTTTTATCTACTGGATATGCAAATGTTATGTATATACATACTATGTCTGAAATAATTGTACATATGCCGCCTATTACAAGTCTCTTTCCCCACACTAAGAAAA
>CAZFFA010000100.1:0-9411 GCA_964517955.1 uncultured Jutongia sp.
CAACTGTCAAAGAGAACATATTTTGCAGGAAGTGCTGCTTTTTTGGCAGCTTCCAAAAGCGTAAGCATGGCAGATGTTCCTTTTTCCATGGACAGTTTTCTTCGTTTGTAACCAATGCTTCGCTTGTCAACTTTTACAGCTTCATTGATTCGGTTTTTCTCGTTTTCTGTAGAAAGAAGAATGCTGTTTATCGGCAGGAACGTGTTTCCATCTGACCATCCAAGAGTAAGCATTCGGAATCCAAAACGATACTTATGTTTTGCGTGGTCATAGACTTTTGCAAGAAGTTCTACCTTTTTGGAACGGTTACGTTCAAACATGGAATCATCAATGATAAGAACATTGGCACGGTCTTCCGAGTCTAGTGGAATGATGACATCTTTGATGATCCGGGAGGAAAGAATCGTTGTGAAGCGAATCCAGTTAATCTGGATCATCTTCATAAAACGATACACCGTATTCTTTGCAAAAGCAGGAGTGTTACGGCCTGTAATCAGATTCATGTACATGCTTCTGTTAGAAAAAATCAACAGAAACAGATACTGGAAGATTTCCGTTACCGAAATCCCTTTCTTTTTGTAGGCATTGGATACCTTCAAAGCGGAAGAAATATGAAATCTTGTAAAAAATCTTTTGATAGATTTAGAAATCTGCTTATCATCTTGAGTTGCTTGTGTTATACTTTTGTTCATAGAATGAGCCTCCAGTTTGTAATTGTTTCTGAACAACTCAATTATATCAAAACTAGATGGTTTCATGCTATATTTATGCCAGTTATTATTGAATTTTCAAGGTGCATAGGCACTTATTCAAGTGCGAAGTTTGAGTTATAATTAAATAATGTAAATTAAGGAAGGAAAACTAGAATGAAAAAGTTCGAATTAAAAAATTCTTTTGGAGAATTGCCAGAAGTAATGTTAGAGGCAATAGAGGAGTTATACTATGAAAATAAAATTCAAAATAAAAAGATAGTTTTGTTTGGTGTAAGTGTAATTAGTTTTATGATGAAAAAATATATAGAAAAAAAGGGAGATAGAATATACGCTGTAATTGACAATAATAAAAAAGTAATAGGGCAAACTATTGATGGGGTATCAGTGTTAAGTCCGGAAGAATTATTAAAAGATTTTGATAAAAATTTTGTCATTCTTATAATATCATCTCATTATGATGAAATGAAACAGCAGATTAGTAGCATGGGGTATAAAGAAGGAGAAAATGTATTTAGTGTAGTTAATTTAAAAAAGATAATTGAAAAAAATAAAAATGAAGTGTTGAATCATAAATTTAATGAATTATCTATAGAAGAAATAAAAGAAGAGGAGTTTAATATACTTAAATATATAAAAAAAGTATGTTATGAAAATGATTTGAGATATTATTTATGTGGAGGAACTATGTTGGGAGCAGTCAGACATAAGGGATTTATTCCATGGGATGATGATATTGATATTTCAATGCCTTATCCCGATTATATAAAATTACTAGAGATAGTGGATAGAGAAGGCAGATATGAAATATTAAATAATTTTACAAATAATAGTTATAGGGGGATTTTCAGTAAAATTATGAGCAAAGAGATAAAATCCAGCTATTTGGGATTGCCAAAACCTTCAAATTGGTCACTTTGTATTGATATATTTCCAATATATAGTATTCCAGATGATAAAGAAGAAGCAGAGAGAGTTCTTAAAAAGAATAAAGAAAGTAAAATTATTTTACAAAAGGCATTTATGTATGAAACGTATGGAGATAAATTTTTGGAAATAAGAAATAATTTGGCAAACATGTGGAATGATATAGGATTTGAAAAAACAGAAAAAGTTATAAGAACATGTGTTGGGGCAGCAGGATATTTTGAGGAAGAAATAATTTCGTATAAAGATTATGAAAGTGCAGTTGATATGGAATTTTGCGGTGAATTATTTTCTGTTCCAGTTGGTTATCATAATATACTTACAGAACTTTTTGGAGATTATATGAAGCTGCCACCCGAGAATAAAAGAATAAGTCATCATAATTATATATATTATAGAAAATAAAAATATTCTTTATTTTCTATAAAGAATATTTTTATGAGTCTTATTAAATTTATTCATTTAATATATTTTTAATAAGGTTTGTAAGTTTAGTGCTGGATATGCCATCTGTATGTGGAAGATATACAATGTCAACACCTAATGGCTTAAATTGATTTTCGAAATTATCCCATTGTGATGTTCCTTTCCAGTCTGAACCTACAAACATTGCATTAAAATGATATTTTTCCCATGCACTAAGTTTGTTTTTGTCCATTTGAGGGACAACCTGATCAACATAACGTAATGCACTAACAATATCTGCTCGTTCATCATAAGGAATCACAGGCTTTTTTCCTTTGTCATGAATAACTAATTCATCAGTGCTTACTCCTACAATTAAATAATCGCACTGTTCTTTTGCTTTTCTAATAACATTTAAATGTCCAATATGAAACATATCATATACTCCTGTGGTATATCCGATTTTATATCTTTTCATAATAACCCTCATTTCTGCGCATATTTTTTGTACACGATGCGTTCTTTAATAATATGTTTATTTTTGATTTATTAGATTGTAATTATAATATTTTACAATTATAATAAATACTATATTTTATATCGGCAAAAAAATATATTAATAAAATTTATTTGATTATAAAGAGTATTATATATTGTCTTATTAAGAACGGAGGTGCCTATGTCAAAACCAATCCCAATAGGAATAGATGATTTTTCAAAGATTATAGAAAAAGGCTATTATTATGTAGACAAAACAAATCTAATAAAGGAGATTTTAGATAAAGGTGGAGAAACTAACCTTTTTACCAGACCAAGACGCTTTGGAAAGACACTTAATCTCAGTATGATAAAATATTTCTTTGAAAAGCCTATTGAGGTGGAAAGCAATAAGCATCTTTTTGAAGGCTTAAATATAATGAAAGCCGGTGAGAAATATACATCACTTCAGGAGCAGTATCCTGTTATATTTCTCACATTAAAATCAGCCAAGCAGCCGAGTTTTAAGCTTGCATATGCCTGCCTTATAGATGATATTGCCAATGAATTTATAAGACATAGCTATGTACTTGAATGTGATGATATAATTGATGAGGATAAGGAAAAGTTCAAGGCTATAAGGGGACAAAAGGCAGATGAAAAAGATTATGCCAAAGCTTTAGCCTTTCTTTCAAGCTGCCTTTACAAGTATCACAAAAGAAAAGTAATTATACTTATAGATGAATATGATGTTCCACTTGAAAATGCTTATTACACAGGCTTTTATGATGAAATGGTTGCGTTTATACGTTCGCTTTTTGAGTCGGCATTAAAGACAAATCCGTATCTTGAATTTGGTGTAATCACAGGCTGCCTGCGTATAAGCAAGGAGTCGATTTTTACAGGACTGAATAATCTTAAGATAAATTCTATACTTACAGAAGATTATGACGAGTATTTTGGATTTACGGAAAACGAAGTAATTGATATGCTTTCGTTTTACGACAGGGAAAAACGTATAGATACTATGAAAAGCTGGTATGATGGATATAAGTTTGGAAAGACAGAGGTTTACAATCCGTGGAGCGTTATTAATTTTATATCTGCACTTTTACCAAATGAAGATGCATTTCCGACAGCGGCATGGAGCAATACAAGCTCCAATAAGATAGTAAAAGACCTTATCGAAAGGGCAGATGGAGAAGTAAAAGAAGAAATACAAAACCTCATGAATGGTGGGACTATAGAAAAGAAAATTCATGAGGATATAACTTATGAAGATGTATATACATCAGACGAAAATTTATGGAATTTTCTATTTTTTACGGGATATCTTAAAAATGTCAGTATAAGAATGGAAGCGGATGATCGTTATATTACTATGGCTGTACCAAATCGTGAGGTTGCAGCTATATATAGGGATAAGATAAGTACATGGTTTCGTGATGATATAAAGATACAAGACTTGTCGGTAATGTATGAGGCAATGTTAAAGGGTGATGCAGAAACCTTTGAGAGCGAGATAGCAAAGCAGCTTAGAAGAACTATAAGCTATATGGATAGCCATGAGTCATTTTATCATGGATTTATGGTTGGTATTATGTCAAATCTTTCGGACTATGTAGTGAAATCAAATAGAGAAGCCGGAGAGGGTCGTTATGACATTTGTGTATACAATTATGATGAACATATACCACCTGTGATAATAGAGTTAAAGGTTGCCGGAAAATATAAACTTTTGGACGAAGTATGTGACACAGCTCTTAACCAGATAAAAGATAAGAAATATACAACAGAGTTTGCCGAGGACGGATATACAGAGGCGATTCTTTATGGTATAAGCTTCTTTAGAAAACGTGTAAGAGTGAAAGTCGAAAAGGTAGAGATTGAGGAAGAATAATTTCCTGCAGTATTATAGCTGAACTGTTAAGTAATAAATTATTTTATTAGATGATGCATTTAGACTTTTGATAAATTTTGAACGGAGGTGCCTATGTCAAGACCAATCCCAATAGGAGTAGATGATTTTGAAGATATCATAAATAAGAATTACTACTATGTAGATAAAACAAATCTCATTAAAGACATTCTTGATAAAGGTGGAGGAACTAACCTTTTTACCAGACCAAGACGCTTCGGAAAGACACTTAACCTTAGTATGATAAAATATTTCTTTGAAAAGCCTATTGAGGTGGAAAGTAATAAGCATCTTTTTGACGGCTTAAATATAATGAAAGCCGGTGAGAAATATACATCACTTCAGGAGCAGTACCCAGTTATTTTTCTGACACTTAAGTCTGCAAAGCAGCCGGATTGGGAGATGGCACATGAAAGTCTTGTTGATGATATTGCCAACGAATTTATAAGACATAGGTATATACTTGATGGTGAAGATTTTCTTAAATCAGAAAAAGAGAAATATAAAAAAATAATGGAGCAGGAAGCTAAAAATATAGATTACGCCAAAGCCTTAGCTTTTCTTTCAAAGTGCCTTTATAAATATCATAAAAGAAAAGTAATTATACTTATAGATGAATATGATGTTCCGCTTGAAAATGCTTATTACACAGGCTTTTATGATGAAATGGTTGCGTTTATACGTTCGCTTTTTGAGTCGGCATTAAAGACAAATCCGTATCTTGAATTTGGTGTAATCACAGGCTGCCTGCGTATAAGCAAGGAGTCGATTTTTACAGGACTGAATAATCTTAAGATAAATTCTATACTTACAGAAGATTATGACGAGTATTTTGGATTTACGGAAAACGAAGTAATTGATATGCTTTCGTTTTACGACAGGGAAAAACGTATAGATACTATGAAAAGCTGGTATGATGGATATAAGTTTGGAAAGACAGAGGTTTACAATCCGTGGAGCGTTATTAATTTTATATCTGCACTTTTACCAAATGAAGATGCATTTCCGACAGCGGCATGGAGCAATACAAGCTCCAATAAGATAGTAAAAGACCTTATCGAAAGGGCAGATGGAGAAGTAAAAGAAGAAATACAAAACCTCATGAATGGTGGGACTATAGAAAAGAAAATTCATGAGGATATAACTTATGAAGATGTATATACATCAGACGAAAATTTATGGAATTTTCTATTTTTTACGGGATATCTTAAAAATGTCAGTATAAGAATGGAAGCGGATGATCGTTATATTACTATGGCTGTACCAAATCGTGAGGTTGCAGCTATATATAGGGATAAGATAAGTACATGGTTTCGTGATGATATAAAGATACAAGACTTGTCGGTAATGTATGAGGCAATGTTAAAGGGTGATGCAGAAACCTTTGAGAGCGAGATAGCAAAGCAGCTTAGAAGAACTATAAGCTATATGGATAGCCATGAGTCATTTTATCATGGATTTATGGTTGGTATTATGTCAAATCTTTCGGACTATGTAGTGAAATCAAATAGAGAAGCCGGAGAGGGTCGTTATGACATTTGTGTATACAATTATGATGAACATATACCACCTGTCATAATAGAGTTAAAGGTTGCCGGAAAATATAAGCTTTTAGATAATACCTGCGATATAGCCCTTGCACAGATAAAGGATAAGAAATATACAACAGAGTTTGCCGAGGACGGATATACAGAGGCAATTCTTTATGGTATAAGCTTCTTTAGAAAACGTGTAAGAGTGAAGGTGGAGAAGGTAGAGATTGAGGAAGAATAGTCTTTCATTTCCGATATGAAAAGGCAATGCCTGCGCATTGCCTTTGTGTTACAACTATAGTTGTCTGCATTATTTGTGTTACAGTAATTATTATTATTTCATCAATTCCATCATTCTTTCTACAAGTCTTGCAGAATGTTTTGCGGCAGCAGTTTCAAATGTAGGATAGTCCATCTCGGCACTGTCATCAGCTTTGTCTGAGATGGCACGTATTATAACAAATGGAATATTATTGAGTGTTGCGACGTGTGCGATAGAAGCTCCTTCCATTTCTGCACAGTCACCATTATATTCAGAGATAAGTCTTTCTTTGACATCTTTACTTGAGATAAACTGGTCACCGCTTACAACTCGTCCTGTAAGTACGTGTATATCTTTGTTGACCTCAGTGCAGGCTTCTACAGCAAGTTTTTTGAGTGTTTCATCAGCTTTAAATTCACGCATTCCAAGTTGTGGAACTTCACCGGGTTTATAGCCAAATATAGTTGCATCCATATCGTGATGGAGTGCGTCATCAGATACAAGGATATCTCCTATATCGAGTTTTGTATTGAGGGAGCCTGCGACACCTGTATTGATGATGTGTGTTACATTATACATATCAATCATTATCTGTGCACAGAGAGCAGCATTGGTTTTGCCCACACCACTTCTTGCAATTACAAGATTTGTCCCATTGAGAGTACCTTCATAAAAGTCGATGCCGGCTTTTGTAGAAGTGTTTTCTATATTCATTTCACTTTTGAGTTGTTCAACTTCAAGCTCCATTGCTCCGATTATTCCGATTTTGTTCATTGTAAACCTCCATTTCTTTTTTATTTTACTCCGGATATACAAGTCTATCTGGTTTGATATCAATAAGAACTTCCTTAAGATATTTAGCAGCCAGATAATTGGCCATAGGAAGGTTCATATCTCGGAAATTTCCACAATCTCTGGCTGATGCACCGGGAACTTCTCCATCAAAATCCTTTATGAATGTATACATTTCAATCATAAGAGGAATTATATCTTTTGATTCATAATCGCCTGCAAGCAGCAGATAAAATCCTGTGCGGCATCCCATTGGACCAAAATATATAGTTTTATCCTTGTAATCAGTATGGTTACGAAGAAAAGTGGCAGCAAGATGCTCTATTGTGTGCATTTCTGCCGTATTCATTACTGGTTCTTCATTGGGACTTGTCATACGAAGGTCAAATGTTGTGATTATACTGTCTCCGACATGGTCTTTACGTGATACGTATACACCGGGCTGGAGTTTTATGTGGTCAATTGTGAAACTTGTTATTTTTTCCATAGTTAAATCTGCCTTTCTAAGAATACTTTTGATATGGCTATAGTGAATAGCCTTTTATTACTAGAATATTACGATATATCTACTGTAAAGGTTAATTTGAAAAATGTCAAATTTGAAGATATTGTCCGATAAGCTACCAATAAGATGAGATAAACAAGAGCTGTGTAGCAGCGATTGACAGCTTGCTGGCAGGTTTATGAATGTAAGAAAAGAGAATGTAAGAAAATGTTGAAGTGTTGCATAGCTTATTTAATGATCTGCATAAAAAGTTGACATTGTATATGAAGCAAAATATACTAAAAGAAATGAAGGAAATTAGTTATGTGAATAAAAACAGATGTTTAGGAAGTATAGGAGATGAAGTGGAAAAATGGGAGTATATCTTAATCCGGATAATGAAAAATTTTATGAATCGGTCAATTCAGAAATATATGTAGATAAATCAGGTTTAATAAAATATCTTAATAAAGTAGTGCATACATCACAAAAGTATGTATGTGTAAGCAGACCACGTAGATTTGGAAAATCAATGACTGCAGATATGATTGCAGCTTATTATAGCAGAGGATGTGATTCAAGAGAAATATTTCAGCAGTTTGAACTGGGTTCAGATATTAATTTTGTAAGGTATTTGAATAAATATAATGTTATTCAGATAAATATGCAGGAATTTTTAAGCAGATCAAAAAATATAGATGATATGATAGGGTTGCTTCAAAAGAAAATCATATGGGAACTTTTAGAAGAATACAGTGATGTGAGGTATTTTGATAAAACAGATCTGATAGAATCCATACAAAATATATATCAAAGCACACGAACTCCTTTTGTGATAATTATAGATGAGTGGGACTGTATATTTCGTGAATATAAATGTAACAGAGAGTCACAGGAAAGATATTTAGACTTTTTAAGAGATATGCTTAAGGATAAGTCATATATTCATCTGGCATATATGACAGGTATTTTACCGATAAAAAAATATGGAACTCATTCTGCTTTAAATATGTTTTCGGAGTTTTCTATGACAAATCCAGGACAGCTTGCAGAATTTGTTGGGTTCACACAGTCAGAGGTTGACTCTATATGCGAAAGATATAATATGGATGTGCAGGAGATGAAAAAATGGTACGATGGATATTGTTTTAAGAATGTTGGAGAAGTTTATAATCCAAAATCTGTTGTCGAGGCAGCTCTTTCAGGCATATATGATGATTATTGGAATCGGACAGAAACGTATGAAGCGTTAAAAATATATATAGATATGAATTTTGACGGACTGCGTGATGATATTCTTAAAATGATGGCAGGAGAAGAGACAATAGTTAATGTAGGTTCATTTGCTAATGATATGACAACCTTTTCAAGAAAAGATGATGTAATAACATTGTTAATTCATTTGGGATATTTAGGATATCATTTTGAAACAAAAAGGGCTTTTATTCCAAACAATGAAATTATGTTGGAATATGCGGATTCAGTTGCAATGTCTGATTGGGGCGAAGTTTCAAATGCACTTAGTATATCGCAGAAAACTTTGGAAGCGATTTGGAACAGACAGGAAGACAAGGTGGCTGAGTTTATAGCTAATGCTCATGTGGAAACATCGCATTTACAGTATAATGATGAGAATGCACTTAGTTACACTATTTCAATTGCATTATATGTAGCAAGAAATTATTATACAGTTGTCAGAGAAATGCCTACAGGCAATGGGTTCGCAGATATAGTATATTTGCCACGTAAGCAATATATGGATAAACCTGCGCTTGTAGTAGAACTTAAGTGGAATAAATCAGCGAAAGGTGCAATAGATCAGATAAAAGAGAAAAAATACATGGCCGGTCTTGAAGAATATATGGAAAACATACTTCTTGTCGGCATAAACTACGATAAAAGAA
>CAZFFA010000101.1:0-9366 GCA_964517955.1 uncultured Jutongia sp.
ACAAGCAGCTTCTTATGGTATCAGGATTTGATAAATATTTCCAGATAGCACCTTGTTTCAGAGATGAAGATGCAAGAGCTGACCGTTCACCGGGAGAGTTTTATCAGCTTGACTTTGAGATGAGCTTTGCAACTCAGGAAGATGTATTCAGAGTTGGTGAGGAAGTTCTTACAGCAGCTTTTGAGAAATTTGCACCGGAAGGATATGAAGTAACACAGGCTCCTTATCCAATTATCAGCTACAAGCAGGCAATGCTTGAGTTTGGTTCAGACAAGCCTGACCTTCGTAATCCACTTCGTATAGTAGATGTGACAGATTTCTTCCAGAGATGTACATTCAAACCATTCCATGGCAAGACAGTACGTGCAATCAATGTTCATGCAAAACTTTCAAAAGGACAGCATGAGAAACTTCTTAAATTTGCACAGTCTATAGGCATGGGCGGTCTTGGATATCTTGAAGTTAAGGAAGATATGACATACAAGGGACCTATTGATAAGTTTATTCCTGATGATATGAAACAGGAAATTGCAGATATAGCAGGTCTTCAGGCTGGAGATACTATATTCTTCATTGCTGATAGAGAAGAACAGGCTGCATTATATGCTGGTCAGATCCGTACAGAACTTGGTAACAGACTTGATCTCATCGAGAAAAATTCATACCGTTTTTGTTATATCAATGACTTCCCTATGTTTGAATATGACAAGGAAGAAAAGAAATATATCTTTACACACAATCCATTCTCAATGCCACAGGGTGGTCTTGAAGCACTTAATACAAAAGACCCTGCTGATATACTGGCATATCAGTATGATATTGTATGTAATGGTATCGAACTTTCTTCAGGAGCTGTTCGTAACCATAATCTTGATATCATGGTTAAGGCATTTGAAATTGCAGGATATACAGAGGAAGATCTTAAGGAGAAGTTTGGAGCTTTATACAATGCATTCCAGTTTGGTGCTCCACCACATGCTGGTATGGCACCGGGTGTTGACCGTATGATCATGCTTCTTCGTAATGAAGAGAATATAAGAGAGGTAATTCCATTCCCTATGAATGGTAATGCACAGGATCTTATGTGTGGTGCACCTAATGAAGTAACAGAGCAGCAGCTTCGTGAAGTTCATATAAAGGTGAGACAGTAATTGAGCGGTTACTATCACAAATAATGTGGACAATGATTTAAAAGATACGAAAAATAGAGACTTATATAAGAAAAAAGATAAAAAAAGCAGAAAAAATTTGTTATACTATATATAGCAGAGTTTTTCTGCTTTTTGTATTACAGATGTGGTGCAGCAGGTCAAATTTATTATGGAATAGGAAATTACTCATGCGGTAGTTGGATATCAACAGGAATTGCTTTAGCAATTCCTGCAGAGGCAACGCGCTGACATTACCTTTTTATTCTGGATTATGGGGGAGGGACAATTTATGATTATAAATTTTGTTAAAAGAAATAATGTTATAAGATATTTATATAGGACATGTATATTTATCTTATCTGTATCTGCTGGTTTTATTTTTATTACAGGATGCAGGAGTGTAAAAGCAGATGCTTATTCAAATTTATCCGGACAGAAAACTATAAGAATAGGATATATAGATTATTCCGGTTTTTTTGAACAAAAACTGGATGGAACATTTGAAGGATATGGTGTAGATTATCTGCATGAAATATCGAAATATACGGGGTGGAATTATGAATATTTATATGGTACATTTTCAAATCAGTTAAAGAATTTAAAAGATGGTAAGATTGATCTGATCTGTCATGCACATATAACTAAAGATAGAAAAAAGAACTTTATTTTCAGCAGATATTCTGATGGTGAAGAAGTAAGTGTATTATATACGGCACTTGACGATGAGCGATATTATTACAATGATTATAAGCATTTTAATGGAATGAGGATAGCTTTTCTAAAAGACAGCTTTCAGAGCAAGGAATTTGCTGAATATGCAAAAGATAATGGTTTTTCATATAAAGCAAAATATTATGATACATCAACTGAATGTTTTGAAGCCATCGACAATAAAGAGGTTGATGGTGCAGCAATTGGAAGCCTTGCGATGCAGTCAGATTATAAGGTGGTATGCAAATTTGGTTCTACACCGTTTTATTTCATGTCAGGTAAGATGAATAAAGACATAATTGAGAAAATTGATTCGGCTCAGATAAAGATTAAGGCTGACAATCTGTACTTTGATACAGAATTATACAAAAAGTATTATGGAGAAAGTGCTGTCAATAATCAGATACGTTTTACAAGAGAAGAAGCAAAGTTTGTAAAGAAATGCGGAGTGATCAATATTGGGGTTATTTCCAATCGTAAGCCTTTTTCATATATTAATAATGATGGAGAAATAGATGGAATAATTGTTGATATAATGAAGCTCATATCTCAAAGAACGAAATTAAAATTTAATTTTGTGATGACTGATATCGGGCAGACAAGTGTAGATTTTCTAAATAAAAATCCTGATTCATTTCTTGCAGGGGTTCTTGTATCCAATCCACAGTTTAAGAATAGCCGTTATATAGTGAGCGACAGTGTGTACAATGATGATGTGGTGCTTGCATGTAGCAATGGAACTCACTATGATATAGGTGCATCCGATGGAACATACACGCTTGCAATTCCAAAGAGTTATGTTGCTCTTAAGCGTTTTATTTATAATAATAGTCCGGAATTTAATGTTATCATAGCTAAGACGACACAGGATTGCATTAAGCTTGTTCAGGCTGGAAAAGCTGACTTTATGGCACAAAATAAGAATGTTATTACACCACTTCTGTCAGATCCGCATTATGAGGGGCTGACCGTACTTCCTACCTTTTTTATGCAGGAAAATCTTGGTGTTGTATGTAACAATACGGAAAAGAACAGAACACTTATAAATATATTTGATAAATGTGCTGACACATTTACAGAAGATGAAATATCGCAGTTTACTGTAAATCATACGATAAAGAATGGCTATAAGGCGTCATTTGGAGATTTTGTGTATAAATTCAGGTATGCACTGATAGTGGTCTGTGTATTGCTTATGCTGATATGTTTTCTGGTAGCAGTAACATTTAATATAAAGAGACATAATTATGCCATTATACTTAGGAAAAATGAGCAATTGGCTGATGCCGTCAATCATGCAGAAAGTGCAAGTAATTCAAAAAGCCAGTTTCTTGCGAGAGTAAGCCATGAAATAAGAACTCCAATGAATGCCATAGTAGGACTTACTGAGATTGCACGTCATCACAAAGATGATCCGGTTAAGGTAGAAGAATATCTTTCAAAGATAGACATATCTTCAAAGGTTTTATTGAATATAATAAATGATGTTCTTGATATGTCGGCTATAGAAAGTGCGAAACTTAAGATTGCCAATGAGCCGTTTGACATACACGATATACTCAGCTCAATATCCAACATGTATTACATTCAGTGCCGGCAGAAGAATATAGAGTTTAATATGAATACCTCCAATATAAATCATGAGATACTTATAGGAGATGGATTGAGAGTTAATCAGATACTATTGAATCTTATATCCAATGCATTTAAGTTTACTCCGGAAGGCGGTCGTATATACATAGAAGTGCAGGAGGCTTCCTATAAGAGTGGCAGAGCATATATAAATTTTTATGTTAAAGATACCGGTGAGGGAATGAGTGAAGAAATGCAGAAGCGTTTGTTCCAGCCTTTTGAACAGGAAGAAGTTGTCACAGCAAGAAAGCATGGAGGAAGCGGCCTTGGATTGTCTATTGCAAAGAATCTTGTTGAGATGATGCATGGATCTATTTCCTGCAAATCCAAAAAGAATGTTGGAACAGCATTTCTTGTGTCAATACCATTTGAAGTTTATGAGAACAACAATAAAAACGAAGATAAACATATAGAGGCACTTAAAGCTCTTATTGTTGATAATGACAAAGATACAAGTGATTCTACAGCAGTTATATTAAATAGGCTTGGAGTGCCATACAATGTTGCATCCGATGAAAAGATGGCTATGGAATTATTGGCGAGAGCGAAAGAAATAGGAAGTAAATTTGATATATGTTTTATTGACTGGAAAGATGGCAGAATGAGAGAGGCGGATATTACAAGAAAGATTCGTGAAAAATATGACAGTAATTCTCTTGTTATAGTTGCATCAGCATATGATACTTCGGAAATTGAAAATGATGCTCTTGAAGCCGGTGCGGATATGCTTATATCAAAACCTCTGTTCCAGTCAAGTGTATTTGATCTTCTTATGAAAATGTCCGGTGGGGCATTTGTTAGTAAGAATAGAAATGGCAGTAAATATGATTTTGAAGGAAAAACAATACTTTTGGCAGAGGATACAGAGTTTAATGCTGATATTGCAATTGAGCTTCTTGATATGGTAAATATGAAAGCGGTTCTTGCAAAGGATGGGGAAGGGGCAGTTAAGTTATTTAATGAATCAGAACCGGGAACATATGAGGCAATTTTGATGGATATACAAATGCCTGTAATGGATGGTTATGAGGCAACAAGAAGGATACGTGCATCGTCTCATCCTGATGCCGGCAGTATACAGATATATGCGATGACAGCCAATGCTTTTGCAGAGGATATAAGTAAGGCGATTAATTCCGGAATGAATGGTCATATATCTAAGCCAATCGATACAGAGATACTTTATGGCATACTTGAAAAAGTTGTAGAGAACAATAAGATACAAAGCAGTAAGATATAATAATTCATAAAAAAGTTCTATATATCATAATTATGGTGTATAGGACTTTTTTTAATGCTTTATAGATTACAGGAAAGGGGATGGCAGGGTTATGTTGAATTATCTGTGGGGATTTATGATACTTATCGGAATAGGATTTGGAATAATTACAGGAGAAGTTGAGGCTTTGAGCAATGCAGCTATAGACAGTTCAGGAGAAGCGGTAAGTCTTGCTGTAACAATGCTTGGAATTATGGCGATGTGGACTGGACTTATAGAAGTTGCACGAAGAGCAGGACTGCTTGATACTATGACAAAGAAATTAAATCCTGTTATTAAGTTTTTATTCCCTGGTATTCCAAAGGAACATAAAGCAAATGAGTACATAACAGCTAACATAATAGCCAATATACTTGGCCTTGGGTGGGCTGCAACACCTATGGGACTAAAGGCAATGAAAGAGATGGCTGTCATACAGCGTGAGCATATAAACAGGGAAATAGAAAAATTAAGGCTGGATAGCAGAATAAAAGAATCAGTACGTGATAAAAAAATAGAGCGGTTGAAAAGAAATCTTACTAAGGCATCTGATGAGATGTGTACATTTCTGGTGATAAATATATCTTCCCTGCAGGTGATACCTGTAAGCGTAATAGCTTACAGAAGCCAGTATGGAAGTGTAAATCCTGTATCAATAGTTATTCCGGGATTGATCGCTACTACAATAAGTACCGCTGTTGGAGTGGTGTTTTCTAAGATTATGAGTAAAAATAAGAGGTGAATAAAAAAGGAGCATTTCTGCTTTATTCATTAAAGTAGAAATACTCCTTTTATGTGCGTTGATACATAAATTAAATAGTTACATATCTGACACAAATAGATATATTAGAAATTAGATCTCAATTAATCTCTATGCTGTGAGAATGAATCGAGATTATAGTGTTCAAGGTTGCCAATGATAGTTCTGTCATCAGCTTCGCCAAGAAGTTTTTCACGATTCTTCTTAAATTTCATCTGATCTTCAAATGAGCTAGGACCACCGACACAGCCGCCGACACAAGCCATACCTTCGATGAAGTTATCAGGAAGTTTACCTACCTTAAGCATGAGGAGAGCTTTCTTACATTCTGCTGCACCGTTTGCCTTGCATACAGTAGCGTCACATTCCTGATCTGTCTCTTTCATGTATTCAAGTACAGATTCTGTAACTCCGCCAGAGTTAGCAAAACGCTTACCATATATACTTGATTCCTGATAATCATTGGCAGCAGGCTCAAGCTTAACATCCTTTGCTTTCATGATAGCACGGATTTCACTATATGTAAGAACTGCGTCTGCATTTCCTTCTATATTCTGATCTCTTACTTCTGACTTCTTTGAAATACATGGTCCTATAAATACTGTATAGCAGTCAGGATCATCTGCTTTGAGCATACGTGATACCATACACATAGGTGAAACAGTTGTAGAAATCATATCTGCAAAATCTGGGAAGTGTTTGCGGATGAGGTTGACAAAACCAGGACAGCATGAAGTTGTTTTCTTTTCACCGGCTTTGTATGCTTCAAGCCATTCTTCAGCTTCTGCCTTAGTTGTCATATCACCACCAAGACCAACTTCAATCATATCTGTGAAGCCTGTTTTCTTAAGAGCTTCTTTCCAGCTTTCCATAGTTATGTCAGCACCGAACTGACCCTCAGTTGCAGGAGCAACCATGGCATATACCTTTTTGCCGGACTTAATAGCTTCGATAACATCTACGATAAATGTCTTTGATCCGATAGCACCGAATGGACATTTGTGGATGCAGAGACCACAGCGGATACATTTCTTTTCATCAATTACAGAAATTCCCTGTTCATTGTATGTAATAGCGTCTACTGGACAGGCGAATTTACATGGTCTTTTAAGGTGTGCGATAGCGTTGTATGGACAGGCTTTTGCACACATACCACATTCTTTACATTTATTAGCATCGATATGTGAACGATTGTCTCCGGCTGAAATTGCTCCAAATTTACATGCATTTACACATGCTTTACCAATACAGTTCTGGCAGTTATCAGTTACAACATAACTTGAGATAGGACAGTCTTCACAGGCTGAGCTGATAACCTGAACAACATTGCCGTCATCAACAGCACCGGGAGCTTTGCCTTCAGCAAGACGGATTCTCTGGCGTATAATTTCACGTTCTTTGTATACACAGCAACGGAATTGTGGTGTTGGACCAGGTATCAATTTACCAGGTATATGGTCACGCTCTTCTTCAAGCTTGCCTTCAAAAGCAAGTTTTGCTACTTCATAAAGAACGTCATGTTTAATCTTAATCACATTTTCATCTGCAAACATTAATTTTCTTCCTCTCTTAGTTTGTATTATATGTTATCAGTACAATCTCTTCTATAATAACATATATAATGTGTGCTTAAAATATATTGTGATGTAATTTAAGATGAAAGTTTTTAAAGATTTAGTTGAAAGTTATTTTCTAAAAAGTAATTGACTTATCATGTATGGTTAATATATAATTTGTGTCAATATGACAGGTTGTCATAATTTTAAAGAAGGGGATAAAAAAGATGACAAAATATTGTGTAAAAAAACCGTTTTTGATCTTTGTAGCGGTAGTCATTGTATTGACGTTAGGCGGCGTAAGTCTCAACAAAATGCAGACAAATATGCTTCCCGATATGGAGCTGCCATATATGATGGTTATAACTACAGAGCCGGGAGCATCGCCGGAGAAGGTTGAGAATGATGTGACGAAACCTTTGGAAAGTGTTCTTGGTACAGTAAGTGGTGTAAATAATGTTGTAAGTACTTCATCAGAAAATTATGGCATGATAACACTTGAGTTTGCAGAAAATACTGATATGAATGCAGCTCTTGTGCGTGTATCAAAGGCTGTGGATAGTGTGGAGCTTCCGGATGAATGTGGAACGCCAAACACTATGGAGATAAGTGCTGATATGATGGCATCTATGTATGCTACAGTTGATTACAAGGGCAAGGACATAGAAGATCTGTCTACATTTACCGATAAGGTTGTTAAGCCTTATCTTGAACGCCAGGATGGTGTTGCGAGTGTATCTGAGACAGGTATGGTCGAGGATACTATTGAAGTACGTCTTTCACAGAAAAAGATAGATAAGGTAAATGATAAGATCCTTGCAAAGACCAATAAAAGCCTTAGGGATGCACAGAAAAAGATTGATACAGCAAAGAGTAAGCTTGATGAGTCAAAGAGTAAGCTTGCAGAGCAGAAGAATAGTCTTACGGACAAACAGAACAGTACCAATGATAAGCTTGCAAAAGCCAATGTCCAGCTTAGTCAGGCACAGGCAACAAAAGTTGCATACGAATCATCACTTAACAGTCTGAAAGCAAGTAAGGCTGCTTTGGAGGGGGAACTAAAGGCATACAAAAAAGCAAAGATAGAAGAGACATATAATACTCTTGACAAAGCATTTGCAGCATTTAGTGCCAATCTTGCTCCTATAGCTAATCAGGCAGGAATAACTGTTCCGGACAGCCTTGAGTATGCAGTAAATCACAAGGCTGAGCTTAATGCGTTCATCAAATGGATGAAACAGATTGGTCATGAAAAAGAAGTAAAGCAGCTTACATATAAAAATATAAAGCAGGTATATGACATAGTTAAGGTTCGTATACCACAGATCAATACAGCTCTTGCCAACCTTAAGACTGAAATAGCCGGTGCAGAAGCAATGGTCAAGGCTATTACAAAGAAAATGAATGGAATTGACAAGGCTTATGAAAAGGCGACAGCAGGAGGATACAGTGCGGCAGCAGGATTTGGTTCTGCTTCAGCGCAGATGTCATCCGGAGAGGCACAGATAAAGGAAGCCGAGAAGAATCTGGAAAGTGGTCAGAAAGAACTGGACAATTCAAAAAAGGCTGCAAGAGATAATTCAAATCTTAATGCACTTCTTACACTTGATACACTGTCGGGACTTATTACAGCACAGAACTTTTCAATGCCTGCCGGTTATATTGATGACAAAGATGACAACCAGTGGCTTGTAAAAGTTGGTGACAATTATGACAGTGTTAATGATCTTAAGAAGATGGTGCTTACAAAAGTAAGTGGTGTCGGAAAAGTAAAATTGTCTGATGTTGCAGATATAACAACTATTAACAATGCTGATGAGAGTTATGCGAAGGTTAATGGTGAAGATGCAATAATGCTTTCGATATTTAAAGCAAGTACATCAAGCACAAGTACAGTTACAAAAGGTCTTACTAAGTCATTCACAGATCTTGAAAAGCAGTATGATGGATTAAGCATTACTCCAATCATGAATCAGGGTGATTTTATCAGCCAGATCCTTGACAGCGTTTTGAGCAGTATTCTTATGGGTGCAATACTTGCGATAATAGTTCTTGCATTGTTTCTTAAAGATGTACGTCCTACAATAGTAGTTGCATTCAGTATTCCATTCAGTGTATTGTTTGCAATTATTATAATGTACTTTACCGGAATTGATATCAATGTAATGTCGCTTGCCGGACTTTGTCTTGGAATAGGTATGCTTGTTGATAACTCTGTCGTTGTAATGGAGAATATATACAGACTTCGTGGCCGTGGACTTTCAGCACCACGAGCAGAAGTACAGGGAGCAAAGCAGG
>CAZFFA010000102.1:0-1963 GCA_964517955.1 uncultured Jutongia sp.
ATGTCGCCGCTTGATGCTCTTATTTTATTCTATCCTTTATTGAATAAAGGAATCTTTTTTCTTGTTTCACTTGTAGAATTAAAATAAATAGTTATATTTGCAATGAGGAATATAAATATAGCGGATAGCGTTGGTTTATGCGCGGAAACTTTATTTATTATTCCTCTTTTTTGTATATACGGCATAAGGGTATTCTTTGCCATACTTTATTTCTGCAAAAAGCACATAATCTTTTTCATTTATTCTTAAATCATAAAGATTGTAACCACTCACGCCCCTTTCTTTCTTTTTCCTAATATTCGCAACATCTTTAGGGTTGTTCATATCCTTAGTGTCACCGAGAGGCGAATAACTTTCATATTTGCGTTTCGGCAGAGCCTTGATAATATCCTTTATCAACATCTTATTTTCAAGAGGAAAATGCTTAATGACCGCTCTCAATGCCTTTCTGTTTACATTCATTTTAAAGTCAGAACCATTTACCTTATTGAGCATATAACCGTTTGAAGGTATCGTGTTTGTTACATAATTACGCGCACGCTTATGCTGAATATTATTATAGGCATCCGTCCTGCACTCTCTGATGAACAGACAAGCTTTGCAAAGTTCGCTTCTGCCTATTCCTTTGGCGTTATTAAGTGTCGCTTTTCCTTTCGCCACGTCGCATGAGTTGCAGCGCTTGATGGTGTAGGGATTGTAGTCGGGCACGGATTTTGCCTGCTTGCCGCTGTTGAAGCGGAACATGCCCTTGGTGTCCTTGGCGAGAGCCTTGTCGCCACGCTGCATGGCGTCGCTATGAGGCGTGGTGGGATATTTGCCACGGCGCACCTGGACTACCTGGCAGCGACAGTTCCATGAGTTGGGAGGCATGCAGCCGTTCCAGAAAGAATCGCTCTTGGGAAGAGTGATGCCGTCGAGGGCAGCATGCTCAGGGCGCACACGGTCGTCGCCGGCAGTGCGATACTGAAGCTCGTAGCGGTCGTCGTCGGAGAACGACTCCCATCGGGCAGCCATATCGGCAGAAGCCTGCACAAAGTTGTATTCAGAGCGTAGATAGTTGCCGTTGTAAGTGTCGTCGATCTTGCGCACATCGTGGAGGAATTCCTCGAAAGGCTTGCGAGAGCCGTCGGCACGGGTGAGCGACGGGAAAGCCTCGTTGAGTTCGTGGAAAGTCTTCATGCCCGAAAATATGTAGTTAGACTTCTCTAAACGTGAGCGCATGGCATCGCTCATCTCAGCCTGACGCATAGAGCCGTTGAGCACCTCGGCATGGGCATTGATGAAGCTCTGCACCTCATCATCGCCTAATATCTCGATGCGCAAGCTCGCGCCCTGCTCCTTATGCAGATGATTCATCATGCCGTCGAACATCTTAGAGAGCTTTTGCCTTATCTTGTCTTCCTCCTCCTTTCTGCCACCGAGAAACGACGGACGCTCACCATCGGCAAGGATGCGCGCATAGCGACTATGCAGCCCCACATAGTCAGTGGGGCTTAGTCGAAAAAAGGTTGTGCCCCTCCTTCCTTGGCATTCTCCTCCGTGGGCGGTGTCATCGCTGGCACATTCTCACGACGTGCCCCCACCGGCATATTGTATTTGTCGGCGAAATACTGAGGGTCTACCTCGTAGTGGTCGGCAATCATCGTCTCAAACTGAATCTGCTGAGAGGGCGTGTAGTCCTCGCTGTAGTCCCACTCAAAGCGTGTGCCCTCCACAGGGAAGCCGTGCTGAATCATGCGTGGCAGCAGCTGATTATTGACAATGTCGCGCACGAGGTCGCAATCCTGCTCGACGAGATTCTCAAACACCTTCAGATGAGTCTCACTCTGAGAGAGCGAAGAGCCGTCCTCGATGGTCATCGTCTGACCTATTATAAGCTTGCTAAGCTCGGTGTTGGCACGGTCGATGCGCTTGTCGTAGACATTGTAGGCATCGCCCTTGGCGCTCTCCACAATCTGTGTCT
>CAZFFA010000102.1:1973-5346 GCA_964517955.1 uncultured Jutongia sp.
GTATCTCAGTGTCGGCATTCATCACCGCCGTGAGAGCAGCACCCATGGTGTTGAGCTCATTGCTCAGACGCTGAATCTCTGCCTGGTCGCGGCTCGTGGTCTTGGCTATGCGCATAGGCATGCCGAATATCTCGGCGAAGGTGTCCCAGAAAGCGAGGTCGTTTTTCTTAGGTATGGTCTGTGTGGCAGCCTTGAGATAAAGCCCCAGGTCGTCGGGAGCGCCTGCCTCGATGAGCCACGGCGAATAAATGTCGTCGTGATAGTCAAGACCGGAAGTCCAGTCCATGCCCGTGTCCTCAATGATGCGATGATACTCAGGCACTACATGCTTGCGCGGAATGAGCTTCACGTCATCATAACGCATTATGCCCACGGAGGGCTTCACCACATCGCCCAGCTCAATGAGCGAATGCCCCCAATAGCGCGACTGGAGTACGAGGCGCACCAGCTGCTTAAACCACGAAGAGTCAATAATGTCGGTGGCAGCGTCGTTGGTGGAGCCGTCGGCATTGACCAGCTTGAAGGAGTGGGCCATCACGAAGCCCTCACGCTGCTCAATACATCCCGATAGGTGCAAATCCACGTCTACATCGCGATAGATGTCGTAGAGATGATAACGGCGCGGAGAATCCACATTGATGGCCATCTGCCACGCCCCGCGCCAGTCGCCCAGATCCTTACGGGTGAGAGCGTCGGTGGAGCGTCGCAAGGCGATAACCGCCTTTTTTGCCTTTTCACGGTCGGCAGTCTTGGCAAGATTAAGGCTGCCGTAAGGGGTTTTCAGAACATTATTCGAACGCTGTTCGAACGCCGTTCGAATGGTGTTACGGAAGCGTTCTGATAAATTGCGTAAGTCCATACTTATTTCTGCTTTAAATGATTCATTCTATATGGGGAAAAGCGTTACCAGTTGTAACGCAACGGCGGCTGATGGGCGATGAGGATGCCCAGATTCTGCACCTCATGGCCGCTCTCGTCGGTGGTGGTGGCGAGAGGCAGATCGGGCACTATCTTTCCTGCCTGCACCCCCTCAAGCCATTTCACGGCACGCTCGTAGCGCTCCTTGCGTATCTCCATGCCCATGCGCTGGCTGGAAGCCGAAAATAGATGATAGAGCGCACAGTCTGCAGCATACATCACGATAAGGCGGTTGCGGTGGTCGGCAGTGCCGTCTACAGTGGCCGAGAATATGCGCTCCACATCATATTTGGGGCGCAAGTAAGACGAAAGCTCCTCTATGGCCTCCGCCTCGGCATGGGCTATCTTCTCAGGGTCGGCATCGGTGATGATGCCCATCTGCTTTTCGCCGATAACCACTTTGTAATCTTTGTCAGTGAGAAATGCCATAATTATATGTTTTTTTATTAGTTATTACCATGAACTACGCCCATAGCGCGGACGCTTAGTCACCACGGGGTGCATCGTCTGCTGACGCGTGGCACGCTGCAAGAACCATATAGCCGACTCGTCGGCATCGGGAGCATCGTCGTGCTGACGGCTGCCATGCTCAAGAGCCAATGTCTGATCGATGCCCGTCTGCATGTCGGGAGAATCTTTCTCGGCAGCGTTGTAGAACACCAGTCCGCGCTCCCATAGCGGACTTATAGCCTCTATGCGCTGCACCTTGTCGGGCTTTTTGCGCTTGTCGCCCTTGATGGGCAGCTGATAGCCACGCAAGCGCCCCTCGGCCTCAAACTCGTCGAGGATGAGATCCTGCATGAAGTTAGCCTCCATGTAGAAATAGATGGTGACGCCCTTCTGCACGCTCCATTCGTAGAGGTCGTAGAGCCAGCGCACCATGTGGGTAGTGGTGTCCTGACGCACGAACGAGCGCAAGAGATGCAGCTCGCCGCTCGCTGTCTTGCCCCACAGACGGCACGCCTTATAGTCGTTGCTGGAAGATTTCCACGAGGGGTCGGTGTAGCACACGAGCTGCACATAATCCTTCAGCGGAAGCATCTTCTTAACCCTTATCCAGTCGGCACGGAAGATAGAGCCATCGCGGATAGGATTGTTCATAAACTCCTTGTTCCACGCACGGTAGCCCATAAACTCCGCCGTGGCCTGTGCCTCCTCCTTAGTCCATTTGTCGCGCCACACGGGATTGCCCTCGCCATCGAGAGCATCGACGCGCGAGAGATGCACCCCGCGGGAGTGAGCTATGTTGTAGAGAACAGAGTTTTTGGCAATGAGGTTGCCCACCATTATGAAGCGACCACGGCCCACGTCAAGAGTGCCGAAAAGAGCCTCCTTCACCCAGTCGGTGAGATCGCCGACGCGCTTCTCGTTCTTGCAAAGCTCGTCGTCGTCAAGGTCGTCGATCACTATGTAGTCGGGGCGCGCCTCCTTGTAGCGCAAGCCACGCGGAGACTGACCGCGACCACGGGCAAACCATGCTATGCCGCCCATAGTGACAAATTCGCCGTCCTGCCAGTCGCCCACATTCTTCTGCTCGCCGAAGTCGGCAATAATGCGTTGGTTGAATTCGAGTTCAGCCTGTAATGATGAGAGAAGAGTTTTTGCGCTGTCCTCGCTCTTACCGACGATTACGCCCACATGAATAAGCGGCTGACTCTGAAACATCAGCCACAGAGGCATGAACACATCGAAGTGGGTAGACTTGGCATGACCACGCGGCCACATAAACACGGCTTTGGTGTTGGCATGAGAGCGCACATAACGGGCTGCCTCGTTGTGGAACGGCGCGTTGTGCACCGTGCGCGACACCTCGCCCGTCACCTTGTCACGCTGAGTGAGATAGTGAGGGAAATAATACTCGCAAAAGTCGGCATACGAACTGAGAAGCCTGCTCTTGCGCCTGTCGCGCTCTGCCGGAGTCTCCTTAGAGGATAGCTCCACGCTCGTCATGCTCTGTATTTCCTCGCAATGCTGCTCCCATTTCTCGCGCCACAGATTGAATGTCTTGCTATTTACTGCCATACACCTTGATTTCTTAGTTTGTTGTTAGGATTAGAGAGAATAGTTGCCGCTTGCCATGTGCTCACCTATGAAAGTGTCCTGGTAGTGGTTGATTTTCTTCATCAGGTCGATGGTGACCTCAGGGTCGGTTTCGGAGCGGAAGTGCAGCCACTTGTTGACAGCCATGAACACATCAATGGCATCGATGATGGTAGCGCCCGTCTGAAGCTGGCGTATCACCTTGGTGAGCTTCACGAGCTGATCGCTCGTCTTGGCGGCGAGCGTGACATCCTCAGAGGCATTCACTTTGTCGAGAATGTCGTTGATGGCATGCAAAATCTTGTTGATAAGCTCGGGGCGAGTGACGTTTTGCGCCGCTCGCTGCTCCTTCCATGCTCCCTGTTGGCACCACTTGCTGATGGTGACTCGCGAGACGCCCACCTTTTCGGCTATC
>CAZFFA010000102.1:5356-5841 GCA_964517955.1 uncultured Jutongia sp.
TCTTGCTGCATGTCTTTCATATAGAGAACACGCGCAAGCGTCTTTTTGTTTTCAATCTCAGTTTTTTTCATTCCAATATCAAATTATTCGTGTCACAAAAGTAATACCGAAAAGAGGCATCCCGGCAACAACCGCGCAAAGGGTTCACAGATGTGTGCTAAGATTGCACACTTTCTTTGTAGGCGGTGGAAAGCGTCGTAATATTGCAGCGTGAAACATTTCTAAAAGCTAACGAAAAATGGCAAAAAGAGTAAGAATAACTAATGACAGCATCAACAGCTACGGCACGAGGGTGCTCACGGCAGGAATGGACACTACGCAATATGAGCGCAACCCGGTGCTTCTGTATATGCACGAGAGGGGCAACGTGATAGGCTATGTGAAAGACCTGAAGCGTGATGACTACGGCAAAACCAGTGAGCTCGTGTTTGACGAAGCCACTGAGCTGAGCCGCCAGAGCAAGTATCAATGGGAATACGGCTCGC
>CAZFFA010000102.1:5851-9324 GCA_964517955.1 uncultured Jutongia sp.
CATGAATAATAGACAATAATCATGAACTAGGGAATATAATAATAACATCTTTATGGCATATAAGAATAGAAGATTACTGATACGGGTTGACTGTACTCCTATATCCGATACGGAATTGTTGTCAAGGAAATTTCGTGAGATAGTGTGAACTCGTGTTTGACGAAGCCACGGAGCTGAGTCGCCAGTGCAAGTATCAATGGGAATTCGGCTCGCTGAAGATGGTGAGCGTGGGCATCGACATATTGGAGATGAGCGACAAGGAAACCGACCTCATAGAAGGACAGTCACGACCTACGATAACCAAGAGCAAGCTATTCGAGGTGAGCCTCGTAGACATAGGAGCCAACGACGACGCCATAGTGCTCAAGAAAGACGGCAAGACGCTCGCTCTGGGCAAAGACGGCAAATGCGAGCTGCCGTTGCTGACAAGGAATATATCAACCCTAAAAACAGATAAAGATATGGACATGAAAGAACTTGCCCTCAAACTGGGCTTAAAGGAAGATGCCACCCACGAGGCGACATTGGCAAAGATCGACGAGCTGCTCTCACAGCAGAAGCTCGTGGAGGAATTGCAGAAGGAGAACGACACTCTCAAGGCAGCGCGCATAGAGCAGCTGGTAGACACCGCCATAAGCGAGAAGCGCATCGAGGCAGCTGGCAAGGAGCAGTTTATGAAGCTCGGCAAGAAGATAGGCGCTGAGGAGCTTACGGGCGTGCTCAAGGCAATGAACCCACGCGTGAAGCTATCGGCAGTGATAGGCCACCACGGCGGAGCGGCAACAGGCGAAGCCACAAAGGAGTGGAAGAAGCTATCAGACGTGCCTGAGAGCGAAATGCTCGCCTTGCGCGAGAATGATCCCGGCAAATATGCCGCTCTCTACAAGGCTGAATATGGTATTGAGCCGGATATTGACTAAGCGAAAAGAACAATAATAATCAACACACTAAAAATGACATAATAACTATGGCAGGCGTATTAAAAGAAATTTGGACCGGCGAAATGGTGAAGAGCCTTCGCCGCGGTTTGGACGGCTCGTGGCTTGCAGGTGTGCCCGACGACTCAAGTATTGTAGAAAACGACGTGATCCACTTGGTGGACGTGGGCGTAGATCCTGACGTATTGGTGAACAACACCACATATCCTATCCCTTTGCAGGCTCTCGACGATGCCGACATCGCCATCAGCCTGGACAAATTCCAGACAAAGGCTACTCCTATCAAGGATGATGAGCTTTATGCCATCAGCTACGACAAGATAGCGAGAGTGAAGGAAAGCCACGCCAACTCTATCAACGACTCTAAGTTTAAGAAAGCGGCACATGCCCTTTGCGCCACGGAGAACACCGCCACCACACCGGTGCTCACCACCACAGGCGCGGCAGGCAGCGACAACCGCAAGGCGATGACCATCAACGACGTGATAGCTATGAAGAAGGCTATGGACAAGCTGGGAGTGCCGAGCGATCAGCGCCGACTGGTGCTCTGCTCTGACCACGTGAACGACTTGCTGGCCACAGATCAGAAGTTTCGCGAGCAGTATAACATAGACCGTGAGAACGGCGTGATAGGACGCTTGTATGGATTCGACATCTATGAGTTTGCCAACAACCCCGTCTACACCACTGCCGGCGTGAAGAAAGCCGTGGGCGCTACGGCAGAGGCGGGCGAATATCAGGCTTCGTTCGCATTCTATGTGCCACGAGTGTTTAAGGCTACAGGCTCTACCAAGATGCATTACAGCGAGGCTGTGAACAACCCTACCACTCAGCAGAACCTTATCAACTTCCGCCACTACTTCGTGGCAATGCCTAAGAAGCAGGATGCGGGCGTGGTGATGATAAGCGGCGTGAAAGCATCTTAATTAACTCCTTATTATAGAATTATAATAACTGATACCAACCAAGAGAGGCTATGGACGTGATATTACAGATACTGCAATGGGCTATCCCAGCCGGAGGTGTCGGCACGGCCATAGCCTGGCTGGTACACCGCAAGGCGATGAACGCCCAAGACGCTAAGCAGGTGCACGACACCTACAAAGCCATGTATGAGGATATCAGCGCACTGCTGGAGAAGACGCAACGCAAATATGAGGAGACAATAGAGAAGAGCGAAGCGCTGGAGCACGAAACACAGCTCACGAGGCGCGCTCTCAACCGACTCTCGAGAGCTATTGAATCGATAGGGCAATGCCAATATAAGGAGATGTGCCCGGTGACAAAACGGCTCAAGGAATCCTCATCGGAACAACAGGAATAATGAAATAACAATTATTAAAAGCAAATAAGATTATGGCAAAATACAGAAGCGGCACCGACCTCATTCTGAGCATAGGCGGAACGGCATTGGGACACAGCGACCAATGCAAGATAGCCTACAAGGCGGAGACAGGCTCACGCAAGACAAAGGAGGCTGCCGACGGCAAGTGGGACGAGAAGTATGTGAAAAGCCTGTCGGCAAGCATCACCGCAAGCGGATTCGTATATGATGACGATGCTATGAATCTGCCGCAACTCGAAACACTATGGGCAGCAGCCGTACCGGTGGAAGCATCATGGAAGAACCGTGGCGAGGAAATTGTAAACAAAGGCATGTTTGTGATCTCTCAGCTCAACCATGACGGCAAGGCCGGCGACGATGCCAAATACGACATTTCGCTCGACAACAGCGGCGCTATCACATTCAACACCGCTGAAACAGTGAACACACCGACAAACACACCGGCCGTCAATGACGGTGAATAAGAACCCTGAAATGAACGCTATCATTTTCCTGACGTCTGGAAAATGATAGCTTATAAGAAGAAACTAAGGACAATCAAGATGAAGAAGATAACAATACAGACTTACGACGGCAAGAAATGGCCTTGCCGACTCACAATGGGCGCAATGCGCCGCTACAAGCAGACCACGGGCGAAGACGTGAGCAAGATAAAGGATGCTCCCGACATGGGTGTGCTCGTGTGGGCATGCGTGAAGAGCGCGTGCTCTGCCGATGGCGTGGAGATGAATATGGGCGTGGATGAGTTTCTCGACAAGCTGGCAGTGGATCAGGTGGTAGAGATGGCCAACGCGCTGATGGAAGCGGCTCCCGCCGATGCTAAAAAAAAAGCGATGACGATGAAATAACCGATATAGATCAACTGACTGGATATGCTGTGGGGTGTATCGGTATGAGTCTTGACGACTTCGACCGATGCACCCCCGCTGAGTTTAGAGCCATCGCCGACAGCTACGCCCGTGAGGAAGCGCGATACGTGGAGGGCGAATGGGAACGCTCAAGAATGCAATGCCTGTGCTCATTGCAGCCGTGGAGCGAAGAGAAGCTCACGGCAAGAGACATAATGCGGTTTCCCTGGGATAAAGAAGAAGCAGAGGAACAAGAAGAGGAAGAAACAGCCCCTAAGCGCACTCCCGAAGAGGAAAAGGCGCACTGGGAAAATGAAAAAAGGATTAGAGGGCTGGTCTAAT
>CAZFFA010000103.1:0-8421 GCA_964517955.1 uncultured Jutongia sp.
TGAGCATCTTATAGTAGAGCATTTTGATAGAAAAGATACACTTATTGCACTTGGAGGTGGCGTGGTTGGGGATCTTACAGGATATACAGCCGCTACATATCTTAGGGGAATAAGAGTTATACAGCTTCCAACTTCTCTTCTTGCTATGGTTGACAGTAGTATAGGCGGCAAAACCGGAGTTGATTTCAGAGGTTATAAAAATATGATTGGTGCATTTCATCAGCCATCAGCAGTTTATATGAATCTCTCCGTATTGTCATCACTTACAGATGAACAATATTATTCCGGCTTTGGCGAGATCATAAAGCATGGTCTTATTAAAGATATGTCATATTTTGAGTATCTGAATGGTCATTTGGATATGATTAAGGAAAGAAATCCTGATGTATTGGAAGAAGTTGTATATGGCAGTTGTGAGATAAAGAGAAAGGTTGTTGAAAATGATCCAAAGGAAAAGGGAGAAAGAGCTCTTCTGAATTTTGGACATACTTTGGGACACGCTATAGAAAAACTGGAAAATTTCAAAATGCTGCATGGGGAATGTGTTGCAGTTGGAATGATTACGGCAGGTTATATTTCTATGAAACGCAATATGATAAGTGCCAGTCAGTATGATACAATTGTCAATATGATAAAAACTTTGAAGCTACCAACATCGGTTTCCGGAATTACAGCGGGTGATGTAGTAAATATCTCTAAGAGTGATAAAAAGATGGATGCAGGACAGATCAGGTTTATATTGCTTGATAAGATGGGAAATGCTGTAATTACATCAGATGTTAAAGATGAGGAGATGCTTGAGGCATTGGAACAGATATTAAAATAAAGCATAGATGGAGTGTATCGATATGAAAAAGTATTTTTTGTGGTTTTTTGCTTTGATTGCTCTTATAGGTGCTGATCAGCTCACCAAATGGTGGGCTGTGATTGCGTTAAAGGGAAATGATGGAATAAGCATAATAAACAATGTATTTCGACTGATGTATCTTGAAAATCATGGTGCAGCATTTGGAATTATGCAAAATAAGAGATGGCTATTATTAATAATAACCGTAGTTATTCTTGCAGCTTTATCATTTTTACTTATAAAAATACCTCATGAAAAAAAATATGTACCTATTCAATGGATTTTTATAGCACTTGAGGCAGGTGCGGTTGGAAATATGATTGACAGAATTATCAATGGATATGTTGTCGACTTCTTTTACTTTGAATTGATTGATTTTCCAATATTTAATGTTGCAGACTGTTATGTCGTAATAGCTGCTATAGCTGCAATTGTACTTCTTTTATTTTATTATAAAGATGAGGATTTGGAGAAGATAAAAAATGGAAAATAATGTAGAACGTGTCAGTTATATTGTTTCAGAAGAAAATAGTGATGAAAGGCTCGATAAATTTCTTTCTGAAAAAATGCCTGATATGTCAAGATCATATATACAAAAACAGATAAAAGACGGTAATGTCATGGTTAATGGTAAATCGGTCAAATCCGGTTATAAGCTTGCCGTTGACGATGAAGTTATGGTTGTAATAGAGCCCCTTAAGGAACTTACAATAGAGCCTGAAAACATTCCTCTTGATATTATATATGAAGATTCAGATATAATAGTTATAAATAAACCAAAGCAGATGGTTGTTCATCCGGCACCAGGACATTATAGCGGTCCAATTGTGAATGCACTGCTTTATCACTGCAAAGATTCATTGTCCGGCATAAATGGTGTTTTAAGACCGGGAATTGTCCATAGAATAGATCAGGATACAACCGGAGTGATCGTAGCATGTAAGAATGACAATGCACACAGGTTTATTGCCGAACAGCTTAAAGTTCATTCGATTACAAGAACGTATCAGGCTATCGTGTGCAATCATGTACGTGAAGAAAGTGGAACTATAGAAAGTACTATAGGCAGGCATCCGGTTGATAGAAAAAAGATGGCTATGAATGTCAAAAATGGAAAAAATGCGGTAACACATTACAGGGTTCTTGACAATCTAAATAACAGATACACATATATAGAATGTAAACTTGAAACCGGACGTACACATCAGATAAGAGTTCATATGGCAAGTATAGGTAATCCAATACTGGGTGATACAGTATATGGATCGTCAAAATGTCCATTTAAGCTTACCGGTCAAACTCTTCATGCCAAAACACTTGGATTTATTCATCCAACGACAAAAGAATATGTAGAATTTGATGCACCGCTTCCAGATTATTTTCAGGATTTGCTAAAAAAATTGAGTTTTTGAAGTACGGAGGGACAAATATAATGGGTGATATACGATTACATGAAGGCGAATTAAATGTTATGGAACTGCTCTGGTCAAATAAGGCTTTAGCTGCCAAAGATATTGCACGAATTATTAAAGAATATATTGGCTGGGAAAAAAATACGACATATACAGTCATAAAACGTCTTATAGATAAAGGTGCAATCATCAGGGAGGACCCGGGATTCATATGCAGAGCTAATGTAACGAAGAAAAAAGTACAGGAAATTGAGACAAAAGCATTGCTTAACCAGTTATATAATGGCTCAATCTCTAATTTCATTACATCATATTTGTCATCACAAAAACTTTCAGGTACGGATATAGCTGAACTTAGACGAATTATAGAGAGCAATGGCAGGTAGGGCGATAAGTGCCTGTCAATTTTCATCTCTTGGATAAACTCCAGTTTTTCAAAGAGATGACATGTCAAAGCTGTTATACAGCATGATATCGGCTTAAATTATGATCAGAAACGGAGAAATTTAATTATGGGAAAATCAAATATAGAAACTTATCAGCAGCAAAATCTTATGATGAATACAAAGAAACTCAGAAATCTTTTAGAAGAAATGCCGGGATTTTGTAAGGATTATTTTCGTGGAATAGACAATTCAACCTCAATCAGGACTCGTGTTGGATATGCATATGACCTTAGAACATTTTTCAGATTTCTTATAACTGAAAATCCAACAATTGCATCTGATATAAAAGATATAACTTTAAAACAGCTCAATGAATTAAAACCGGTTGACATTGAAGAATATCTGGAATATCTGAAATTATATAAATTTGATGGCAAAGAATATTCAAATGATGAACGTGGTCTGCATAGAAAAATGGCATCTTTACGTAAATTCTTTATGTATTATCACAAACGTGAACTTATCGACAATAATCCTACAGTTGTCGTCGATATGCCAAAGCTTCACAACAGAGAAATTATACGTCTTGATGATGATGAGGTAAATGAGCTTCTGCAGCTTGTTGAACATGGGGGCGATAATCTTACCGGCAAAAAGAAGATTTATTATGAAAAAAATAAGCTTCGTAATATTGCTATTTTTACATTGTTTCTTGGAACCGGTATTCGTGTGTCAGAGCTTGTTGGTCTTAATATTGAGGATGTTGATTTTAAGGAATGTCGTATAAGGGTTATACGAAAAGGCGGTAAGGAGGAATATGTTTATTTTGGTGACGAGGTTGCAGATGCTCTTGAAAATTATATTGATCTGTCAAGATCTGAAATTGTGCCACTTGAAAATCATGAACATGCACTCTTCTATTCTATCCAGCGACGCAGGATCACAGTGCAGGCAGTTGAAAATCTTGTAAAAGATTATGCAAGTCAGGTAACGACATTTAAGCATATTACACCTCATAAGCTAAGAAGTACATATGGCACAGCTTTATACCGTCAGACAGGTGATATATATCTTGTTGCTGATGTGCTGGGACATAATGATGTCAATACTACTAAAAAGCATTATGCAGCACTTGACGATGATAAAAAACGAAGTGCTGCAGATGCTGTGACTTTACATAAAAAGAATAATTGAAAATTTTAGATAAAGTAATACGTAAAATATAGATTAAGTATCTATGAAAAATCTATACTATTTTTACAATCTGAATTAAAAATACCCATGCCAGTCCATAATAAGTTATTACTGCAATTAAATCATTCACAGTTGTAATAAGCGGACCTGATGCTACAGCGGGATCTACATTGATTTTATTGAAGAAAATTGGAACCAGAGTTCCTACCAGACTTGAAATAATAATTGCAACAAGAAGTGATATTCCGACACAGCTTGATATCAAAATTGCATTTCCAAGTGAATATCCTTTAAATAAAGCAATGTATATACCCAGACAAACAAGAGCAAGAACTCCAAGCAGGGCACCGTTGCAAAATCCTACTTTCATTTCTTTTAGTACCAGATGAAGTTTATCTTTACTATTTAAATTTTCATCCATCAATACTCGAATTGTAACAGCAAGTGATTGTGTACCTACGTTTCCGGCCATATCAAGAATCAGGGACTGAAAACATATTACTACAGGTAAAACAGCTACAACTCCTTCAAATGCTCCGACTACTGTGGATACACCCATTCCGAGAAACAATAATATGATAAGCCATGGGAGACGTTTTTTCATACTCTCTTTTGTTGTTTCTTTAAGATCTTCTTCTGATGATAAACCTGCAAGCTTTGCATAGTCCTCTCCTAATTCATCATCAACGGCTTCAACAACGTCCTGTGCTGTAATTATACCGATAATCTTCTTTTCCTTATTCAATACCGGTAGGGAATCTTCTGCATAATCCTTTATTTTTTCAATGCTTTCAGATATTTTTTCTCTATCTGATAAGTATGGATATGCATAGCTTATAAGTGTATCTAACTCTACATTTTCCTCTTCTATTACAATTGATAAAGATGTATATGATTTATATGTAAATCGTATGCAGAAAATATATAAATCAAATCCGGTTGTGTTTGACTCACCTATAGATGAAATCAGTACCGGATATATATCAGAAAATGATGAGCAATCTTGTTATTCAGTGAGTATAAGATTAAAAAATGAATTAGTGTTGAATTTCAGTTTTACAACTTCTGAAATTTATACAATAGACATTTGTGTTCCGGATGGAGATAATAATTCAAAGATTTTTGATGAATTTAACAGCTACCTTACAATGTTAAGTGGAGCTGTATCATCTGAACAATTACGTATAGATAAATTTTATCAGACATGTTATGAACTACAAACAGGAAAAATTAAAAGTTTAAGTGACCACAGTATTGAATCATTATTTTCTGAAAATTGTGAGTATGATTATACAAATCATATTTTTAATCCTTCTAAACGTGTAAAAAAGTGGAAAAAAATATGACTGCTTTTTTAAAAGAAAATAAAATATGTTCATTCAGCAGTGTGAAGTTACCTGTTGACAAAAAAGAGCAGAAAGAAAAAAGAAAACTGATATGGGAAATTATCGATAAAAATGGAAATAAAGGTATTTTTACAAAAGAATTTTATTATGGAATGAGTGGTTATGAACCAATTGATGAAAATAGTATAATTTATGGAAATCTATGCAATTCCTGTAGAAATAAGCTAGAGTATATATTTCAATAATAACAGAGAGTAATAAAATGGTATATCAGCTAACTATCACTCTGATATACCGTTTTATTATGTTATGTATTGATATAAAGCACTTGAAATGTAACTACCGTATACTTATCTTCCTGTAGAATAGTTATCAAAAACATTGTTTACACCATTGTAAATTGCTTTTGCAGCTTTTTCCCTGTATTGTGATTTTTTTAACTTTTTGTGATCCGATGAACCTGTAACAAATCCAAGTTCGATAAGTATGGATGGTACAGTATTGTATTTATTAACTACAAAGCCTGCCTGTCTCACACCTCTGTTTTTGCTTTTTAGGGTTGATGCAAGTTCATCGAGCATTATACCTGCAAATTTTTTGCTTGTCAGACCTGCAAAACCGGCTTTATTATTCTTATTGGAATAATAAACTTCTGTTCCATTGGCAGCTTTGTTTGAAGCACTATTCATATGAAGACTTATAAATAAATCTGCTTCATATTTCTTTGTAAGTTTTGGACGTTCATATAAATTTACAAATGTATCATCATTTCTAGTCCAATATGCTTTAACTGATGAAGATGGACTATTGAAATATTTCTCTAATCTCTTATAGATAATCTCTAAATTCAGATTTTTTTCTTTAAGTCCATTGGCACATGCGCCTGAATCCTTACCGCCATGACCCGCATCCAAAAGTATTATGTGTGAATAAATGCTTTTTGGATTACCAACTTTTACTGTAAAAAATCCATTGTCTGATATCAGTTTATATCCAAGAAGTTTTTTGGTATATACAGTCAGCTTTGTTTGCTTTGCTGAATATGAAACAGATATCTTTTTGACATGGGGATTATTGATTACAGGTTTATATTCATTGTAATATTTTTTGTGATTACCGGGAATATTGATTATAAACCTATTATTCCAATATTGGTCAGTGGAAGTTATCTTATCAAAATCAATATTGTCCGGTATAAAAGCTTTGATAGAAAATGTAGCTTTTTTAGTTGACATTGAAAAGCCATGACCTGATAATTTACCGGTATACTCATAACAAGGGTTATACCATATCTTTACATGCGAATTAAGATCGTCACTCTCCCATATCTCTAATTTTGTGACTGAACAATCTTCAATATCCTGTGATAATTTATCAAAAGGACATTTTGTCTTATTATAAATTGTTTCTATAGTGTGATTTTTATCATCATATATTATGCTTGTATTTTCAGATGTTGTTTTGTTCAATGTTGTGACAACAGTCTGGTCTTTAGTGCCGGATACTGCTGAAACTGTTATATTGGTGAGAATATTTGAATAAGTATTTTTATCATATGTTGTGTCATCTGCATATAGATTGAATCTGACAAGAGTTTTTATTTTTATTGTTTCATCATTAGCTGAGTATGAGAATCCAAGATTTTTAATTGTGTCTTTTGCCGGGATGTAATACTCCTGCTCTCCTGTCTTTTCATTGGTACCCTGCATTACAGGTGCTGACATAGTTATTTTTTTACTGTTGTGAACAGCCGTTTTACTTCCGATTGTATATGTAATAACATTATTTTTGTATTCATTTGTAATTGTAAATGATTTGTTGTCTTTACTGTATTCTATAGTACAGTTCAGATTGTCTACAAGCAGGTTCTTTACAGGGATCATCCATGTATCATCCATATATATTGCCGGAAAGTCATTAAGAGTTACAGTTTCGTTGTCTATAGATACCGATTTGCTGTCACCCTCATAGCCTGCTGTAGTTCCATCATTATCTATTTCAAAATTAATCTCTGTTTTTGCCGCATGTGATATGGTTGTGTTAGCTGAAGAAAATATGCCGATAAGTAATATTGCCATTATAAAAATAGTACATTGTGGAATTTGTAGTATTCTTGTAATAATATTTTGTTTTTGGGCATCGTTTCGGTAGTAATGTTTTTTCATTGAAAATCTCCTTGCATCGAAATAATACAGTTTTATTGTGTGAAATAAAAGTTTGAAATGTTACAATGTTTATATCGCTATTGTCAAGGTTATTGCGATATATCTAACAGTATTGTATTATAGCACAAGGAATAATTGGCTGTATAGTATTAAAATATATTTACAGACAGAAAATGTAAGGCTGAACTGTTATCATAAAACACCAGCTAATTGGAGGTAAAAATGAAGTTACAACAACTAATGAGTTTCACAAGGCGGGCAATAGATGATTATGAACTTATTGATGAGGGTGATAAGATTGCAATTGGAGTATCAGGAGGAAAAGACAGCCTTGCTCTTCTATACGCATTGTCAGGAATAAGGAGATTTTATCCTAAAAAATTTGAGATTATAGCAATATCAGTTAATCTTGGATTTGATGGTATGGAGCTTGGCAAAGTACAAAATCTTTGCAACGAACTCAATGTAGAATTTATTGAAGTAAAAAGTGAAATCGCAAAGATTGTATTTGATGAGATAAAAGAAAATAATCCATGTTCTCTTTGCGCAAAGATGAGAAAAGGTGCCTTAAATAATAAAGCAAAGGAATTAGGCTGTAATAAGGTGGCTTATGCACATCATAAGGATGATTTTATAGAAACAGTTATGCTGTCAATGTTATTTGAGGGGCATTTTTATGTATTTCCTCCCAAAACGCATCTTGACAGGATGAACCTTACAGTTATAAGACCATTTATTTATCTTGAAGAACGCGATATAATCGGTTTTAAAAATAAATATAATCTCCCTGTTCAGAAGAATCCATGCCCCGCAGATGGTTATACAAAAAGAGAATATGTAAAACAATTTATTAAAAAGATCAATTATGATAACCCGGGGGCAAAGGATAGGATTTTTCATTCAATAATAAGTAGTAATATAGATGGATATTAAATATAATCTTTTAATATTCATATCTGAATGAAAAATATTACAGTGTACTAAAATTATGAATTAGACGATGATATATATACAGGAACTACAATATTACATCCGGCATATATATCATCCGTTGATAATGAATTGCATCTT
>CAZFFA010000103.1:8463-9296 GCA_964517955.1 uncultured Jutongia sp.
GCCAAAATCATCTGTATAATACTCTTTTGCAATACTCCAGAGGGTATCATCTGATGATATGGGCACAGATATATAAGTAAGTGTAGATGAGTCGGCTGCCTTGGCATGTTCGGTAAAGTTTCCGGATATATGTCTCACTGAAAAAAAAGTAAGGCATAAGATAATAATTGCAGCAATATGTACAGTTACAAAAACTTTTCTTGTATTCATCATAAGTGTGTCCTCCCATTAGAATAACATAAAAGCGCGAACGTTTGTTCTGAAAATATATTACTATACGAACGTTTGTTTGTCAATAAAAATCGAACACATGTTTTAAAAAGATATAAATTAAGAACTATAAAGTAAAGAAAAAGCTATACCTGTCTAATTAACAGGTATAGCTTTTTAAAAATAATAATATTTAATTTATTTTCTGCCGCAGCATTTTTTATATTTCTTTCCGCTTCCACATGGACATGGATCATTTGGATAAACCTTTTTTGATGCAATCTGAGCTGCCTGCTGCTGGTCGATAAATGGCATCTGACCATTGTCATTCATCACGTTTGCAACATGTGGTGCAACGCCAAATATATGAGATTTAATAGCAATTTTTTTATTTGATCCTGCTGTCTCCTGCTTTTTTGGAGCATTATTTACAGGTTCTGAATTATCCTCAATAGGTTTCTTGGCAGTATCCTCATTAGAGCTAAGGACTGTTTTAATTTCTTCAGGAAGTTCTATAGTATCATATTCGATGGATAAAAGCTGCTCGAGTACTACATCAATAAGCTCTGCTTTTTTCAATTTGGAATATCCTTTTAAACCTGTCGTTTTTGCAAGATCTCTTA
>CAZFFA010000104.1:0-9242 GCA_964517955.1 uncultured Jutongia sp.
GAGGATAGTGTGAAGATCATAAATTTTCACATTGAGTAAGAATGGAGGATATAGATGATTCAGACAATACACGGTATATTATTAATTGTATACATTATAGTATGTGTTGCACTTTCTATAGTAGTATTACTTCAGGAAGGCAAGCAGGCAGGTCTAACAGGTGCTATAAGTGGTGCTGCTGAAACATACTGGGGCAAGAACAAAGGCCGTTCAATGGAAGGTGGACTTATACTTGCTACAAGAATACTTGCAGTATTATTTATCGTCATTTCATTATTGTTAAATCTTAAGATTTTTTCATAGGGAAATATAGTATTAGACAAAAGCGGAAGCTGTGGTGCTTATCACATACGATATGTGCCACAGCTTTTTTATTGAATAGGATTAAAGTGTCAAAAGTCCCTTTGGGGCTTAGTCACCACAAATATATGTATTTGCAAGCTTGCTTGCAATACAATATATTGTGTGTGACTGGTGCAAAGCACCCTTTTGACACTTTAATCTGAATAGGAAATTGCTCATACAATATCGGTGTGCCAACAAGAATTGCCGATTATATTCTTATGACTGAACTGTTACTGACTTTGTAATTTTATTTATTGTGGTTCTATACATTTGTAATGAAAAGCGTTATAATGGTAATAATAAATAAATGAACGGGGGTGTTCGCAATGACCAGAGAAGAGCTTAATGCCAGAAAAGATATGATTCTGGAGTTTATACAGTCAAAGTCCTATAAACCACTTTCTTTAAAGGAGATGAGAGTGGTACTTCAGGTTCCGGCAAAAGACAAGAAGGATTTCAATTCTGTTATAGAGGAACTTATGGATGAGGGAAAGATACAGGTAGATCTTAAGGGGAAGATCAAGCCAATGTCTGAGAATCTTAAAACAGGTAAATATATGGGAACTCAGAGGGGGTTCGGCTTTGTCAGGGTAGAAGGAGAAGACGAAGATATATTTATACCTGCGCATAAGACTAGAGGTGCTATAGACGGTGATACAGTTCGTGTGGCTCTTGATGATGACAGACGTGGCAAAAGACGTGAGGGCGAGATTATATCTATTATAGAGCGTGGTGTAGATATTCTTGTTGGAACATATTCAAAAAGTAAAAGCTTTGGATTTGTAGTAGCGGACAATCAGAAGTTTGGAAAGGACATATATATTCCAAAGGCTGAAAGCAAGGGAGCTATTACAGGTCACAAAGTTGTAGTTGAGATTACGGATTATGGCAGTGAAGACAGGAATCCGGAAGGCAGGATATTAGAAATAATAGGTCATATAAATGATCCTGGTGTAGATATTTTATCAGTTATCAAGGCATATGGTCTTCCGGAGGAATACCCGGATGATGTAATGGATCAGGTTGAAAAGGTAGAAGACGAGATTGATGATGCAGAAAGAGAAGGACGTTCTGATTATAGAAGTCTTCAGACAGTAACTATTGATGGTGAGGATGCCAAAGACTTAGATGATGCAATATCTTTATCAAAGGAGGGTGATATTTATCATCTTGGTGTGCACATTGCAGATGTAAGCAATTATGTTACGGAAAATTCACCTCTTGATAAAGAAGCTGTTAAGCGTGGAACAAGTGTATATCTTGTAGATCGTGTTATTCCGATGCTTCCACATAAATTGTCCAATGGAATATGTTCTCTCAATCAGGGTGTAGACAGACTTGCGCTTTCATGTATGATGGATATCAACTCAAAGGGTGAGATCGTCAGACACAGTATAGAAGAATCTGTTATCAATGTTGACAGAAGAATGTCTTATACAAGTGTCCATAAGATCGTTGAACTTCATGATGAAGACGAGTGTAAGGAATACGAAGAACTTATTCCTATGTTCAATCTTATGTATGAGCTTGCAGAACTTCTTAGAGACAGAAGATTCAAACATGGTTCTATAGATTTTGATTTTCCGGAGAGTAAGATTATACTTGATGAAAAGGGAAAGCCACTTGAAATCAAAGAATATGAGCACAACAATGCACATCGTATCATTGAGGAATTTATGCTTGCAGCCAATCAGACAGTTGCAGAAGAGTATTTCTGGCAGGAGCTTCCATTTGTATACAGAGTTCATGAAAATCCTGACAGTGAGAAGATTACACAGCTTGGCGTATTTATCAATAACTTTGGATATTCAATTAAGATGGGTGCTGATGAGAGTATTCATCCAAAGGAGATACAGAAACTTATTAATTCTGTCAAAGGAAAGCCGGAAGAAGCACTTATAAGCCGTCTTGCACTTCGTTCTATGAAGCAGGCAAGATATACGACTACATGTGAAGGTCATTTCGGTCTTGCCATGAAGTATTACTGTCACTTTACATCACCTATAAGACGTTATCCGGATCTTCAGATACATCGTATTATCAAAGAGAACATTCATGGAAAGATGAATGAAAAGAGGATTGAGCATTACAATCAGATACTGCCTGTTGTGACAGAAGAAGCAAGCAGGCTTGAAAGACGTGCAGATGACGCTGAGCGTGAAGTTGAAAAGATGAAGAAAGCAGAGTATATGGAGCAGTTTGTAGGTCAGAGCTTCGATGGTGTAATATCAGGTGTAACTACATGGGGAATGTATGTTGAGCTTCCAAACACTGTTGAGGGTATGGTGCGTGTTGCTGATATACCCGGGGACTATTATTACTTTGAAGAAGAAACATACAGCATGGTTGGTGAACATACAGGCAGACGGTATAAACTCGGTGAACCGATAAAAATTACAGTATCTGCTGTAGACAAGATTACAAGAACTATTGACTTTGTACTTGCTGATGAGGATAGTGACAGCGGGGAAAATGATATAGAGCAGACAGAACTTAATAAGAATTTAACTGATAAGAAAAAGAAGAAAAATAAGAAGAACGATAAGAAAGTATCTGATAAGAATACAGCAATGTCTGTAGAGGAACTCAGGGCAAAAGCTGAAATGGCACTTGAGCAGATAGTGTCAGCAAAGAAAGCGGCAGAAATGGTTGCAGATGAGGCGAAGAAACTTACATCGGCTGCCAAAAAGAAGAAAGCCAAATCAGATAAGAAAAAGGATTCATCCAAGAAATCAAAAGCGAAGAAGAAAAAGTCTGATAAGAAAAAAGTGTCAAAGGCTAAAAGTTCTTCTAAAAAATCAGGCTCAAAAAAGTCATAATATTTATATGACATTTAAATTATTTTGTTAAAGGAAAAATGTAATTATGGCAAAGGAAACAAAGAAACTTATAGCAAACAATAAAAAAGCATTTCATGAGTATTTTATTGAGGAAAAATATGAAGCTGGTGTTGCACTTGCCGGTACGGAAGTAAAATCTCTCAGAATGGGAAAATGCAGTATAAAGGAATCCTTTATACGTATAGAAAAGGGAGAAGTATTTGCATATGGTATGCACATCAGCCCATATGAAAAGGGGAACATATTCAATAAAGATCCTCTTCGTCCTAAGAAACTTCTGCTTCACAGAGATGAGATCAGAAAGATAGAAGGAAAGATAGCACAGAAGGGATTTACTCTTGTTCCACTCAATGTCTATTTTAAGGGAAGTCTTGTGAAAGTAGAGATAGGTCTTGCCAAAGGTAAGAAGCTCTATGACAAGAGACAGGATATAGCCAAGAAAGACCAGAGAAGAGAAGCAGAGAGAAAGTTCAAGGTTCAGAATTTTTAAAAATATTCTATATAAAAACGCAAAAATGAATTGTTAATAAAAGCAGGTAGATCAATATAGTTATTGTAAATATAGCATATAGATTTATCTGCTTTTAACTTTATAACTTTATTTGTGCAAGATGCACAATAATATTCGCATATATTTAGATAAATTATACGATTTACAAATTGTCAGTGTGGAATTATAATATAATCACAATATATGAAAACGATACCACAAAGAATAAAACAATAAATAAGAGAAGAATTTATTGTTTTTAATTTTAAAAGATGTGAGAACGATATCATATAAGGACAGTAAGGTTTTGAAAAAAAGGGGGTATACTATGGATTACAGAAAAGTAGCACAGGATGTCATCAGGGAGATAGGTGGCAAAGAGAACATTGTTTCAGCAGCACATTGTGCAACAAGACTTCGTCTGGTTATAGCTGACAATGCCAAATGCAACAAAGAAAATGTAGAGAATATTGAAGGTGTAAAGGGGGCATTTGAAGCATCAGGACAGTTGCAGATCATATTTGGAACGGGAACCGTCAACAAAGTTTATGATGAATTTATATCTCTTGCCGGAATAGAAGGTGGTTCAAAAGAGGATGTAAAAAAGGCGGCAGCAGCAAAGCAGAATATATTCAAAAGAGCGATAAAGACTCTTGGAGATATATTTGTTCCTATCATACCTGCTATAGTAGCAAGTGGTCTTTTGATGGGGCTTCTGGAAGGCTTTTGCAATATGTTCCCATCACTTGCCAATTCATCAACATATGAGATATTCCATCTGTTTAGCAATGCAGCATTTGTATATCTGCCAATCCTTATTGCTATAAGTGCAGCAAAAACATTTGGCGGCAATCAGTTTTTAGGTGCTGTTATCGGTATGATAATGATACATTCTGATCTGATAAATGCATGGTCAGTATCAGGAATGAAAGCAGCAGATATACCAAAGGCTTCTGTCTGGTTTGGATTGTATGATATAAACATGGTTGGATATCAGGGTCATGTAATTCCTGTAGTTATAGCTGTATGGCTTATGTCAATGATCGAGAAGAAATTACATAAGATTGTACCGGAAATAATCGATCTTTTTGTAACACCACTTGTAACAGTTCTTGCAACAGGTTATATAACACTTACAATCGTTGGTCCTATATTTTCAACAGTTGAAAACTGGGTGCTTGGAGCAGCCGGTACAATCATTGCACTTCCATTTGGAATAGGCGGAGCAATAGTTGGTGGCTTGTATGCACCGACAGTAGTAGCAGGTCTTCATCATATGTACAATGCTATAGAAGCAGGTCTTTTAAGCTCGACAGGTCTTAATACATGGATGCCTATAGCTACAGCAGCCAATGTTGCACAGGGTGCAGCGTGTCTTGCAGTTGCAGTAAAGACAAAGAATGCAAAGACAAGAAGTGTAGCTTTACCGGCTTCATTGTCAGCATATCTGGGAATTACAGAACCGGCTATATTCGGTGTAAATGTAAGATATATGAAGCCATTTATAGCAGGATGTATAGGTGGTGTGTGTGGTGGTCTTGTAGCCGGAATAACAGGTGTCGGAGCTACAGCATATGGAATAACAGGTATATTTGGTTTCCTTATAACAACATCCCAGCCGGTACAGTATGCTCTTATAATGATAGTAGCTACAGTAGTTGCATTTGCAGTATCATGGATTCTTTATAAAGAAGAAACACCGGAGAAAGAGACAGTAAATATTTCAGATGATGCGAATAAGACATTTAATAAATCAGGAGCTTCAATCAATATAACAAGTGATAACAAAACAGAAAGTATAGAAGGAAATTTATCAGAAAATAAAGATAATAATGACAATGACATGAAAATATATTCACCTCTTAACGGAGAAGCTGTAAATCTTGCAGATGTGAACGATCCTACATTTGCTGGAGAAATTCTTGGAAAAGGAGCAGCGGTAATACCATCTGAAGGCAGGGTAACAGCTCCTTTTGACGGAGAGATTACCACATTATTTGATACTCTTCATGCAGTAGGAATCACAGGAGACAATGGAGTAGAGGTTCTTATCCATGTCGGGCTCAATACGGTTGAGCTTGATGGTAAATTCTACAAAGCGCACGTAGCAGAAGGTGACAAAGTAACCAAAGGCCAGCTTGTACTCGAATTTGATATGAAAGGAATATCAGACGCAGGATATGATATTACAACACCTGTTATAGTTACAAATTCAGATGATTACACAGATGTTAAGCAGATTAAGACAGGTCAGATAAATGTTGGTGATGCTCTGGTCGTTGTAAAAGAATAAGTATTACCACAGAAAATTTTATAAAGATATATATTGAATAGATGTAAGCTTGGCAGTTACTGTCAGGCTTATGTCAATAGTTGACAATAAAGCATTATATAAGAAATGGAGAAAATATCATGGACAGAATAAACATAGAAAAGATACAAAATGATAATAACAGACTGAAATTTCATCTTATGCCTCCGAAAGGATGGATGAATGATCCAAACGGACTCTGTCAGTTAAATGGAACATACCATGTGTTTTTCCAGTATTCTCCTGATGATCCAAAAGGAGGCGGAGACAGGGGCTGGGGGCATTATGTAAGCTCTGATCTTATAAACTGGAGATACGTTGGTATGCCTGTAAGACCGGACAATATTCTTGACAAAGATGGTTCATATTCAGGCTCTGCTTTCCTTAAAGACGGCAAAATGTATATTTACTATACAGGCAATGTAAAAGAAGAGGGGGAGCATGATTACACATATTCTGGACGTCAGGCAAATACAATAATGCTTATAAGCAGGGACGGATATAATTTTACAAAGAAACAATGTGTACTTGATGCAAAAGATTATCCTGATTATTACACATGTCATATAAGAGATCCAAAGGTCTGGTGTCAGGATGGCAAATATTATATGATTCAGGGCGGCAGGCTGAATGGCAGAAAAAAAGCAGAATTTATCGATTGTCAGAAACAAAGAAACTCAGGTGGATTATCGGATGCTGATAAAGAAAAGATTCTTAGAGACAATGCTGATAAAGGTTCAGTGCTTATATTTGAATCATCAGATCTTATAGAGTGGAAAATATGTAATGAAGTAACGGTTGGCAAAGATTTTGGATATATGTGGGAATGTCCCGATTACTTTGAGGTTGACGGTCATAAATTATTGTCGTTGTCTCCACAGGGGCTTCCATGTCTTAAATATATGTATCAGAATGTATACCAGTCAGGTCATTTTGATGTAAAGGGAGAGATTACAGGAAAAGCAGAGCTTGAAAACTTCAGGGAATGGGATATGGGATTTGATTTTTATGCTCCGCAGACATTTGAAGATGAATCCGGCAGAAGGATAATTATAGGCTGGGCAGGAATCGGTGACATAGAATATGACAATATCCCAACTATAGAAGAAGGCTGGCAGCATACACTGACAGTGCCAAGAAATATAAATATACAAAATGGCAGAGTATGTCAGTGGCCTGTAAAAGAACTTGAAAAGCTGCGTGACAGAGAAGTTGTTATAAGTGGTGATATGACTGCAGAGCTTGAAGGAAAGGCAGCCGATATAGTTGTAAATAATATTGCTGATAAAGAAATAACAATGTTAATTTATTGTGGAGATAAAGAATCGGGTATACAGCTTAGTTATAAAGACAACGTGTTGTCTATGGAATTTGTAGGAAAAAAGGGTATGGCAATAGGCAGAGGAAGAGATATAAGGCAATTTCCTGTGGAAAGACTTGACGATATGCGGATACTCATTGATAATTCTATTGTAGAAGTATATATTAATGGCGGGGAGTACGTGATGACAACAAGATATTATATGGCAGAAAAAAATCTTGGCATTGTCTTTGACAGCAGCTCTTCAGATAAAAGTGTTTTTGATAATACAAAGGTATGGCAGATGAAAAATATGGAGGTTCAATATGAGTAAATTAATTGCAATAGGTGAGGCTCTTATAGACTTTATTCCCAATGAAACCGGAAAGCAGATAAAAGAAGTGGGTGCATTTTCTCCTAAGGTGGGCGGTGCACCTGCCAATGTATGTGGTGTATTTGCAAAGCTTGGAGAAGAGAACCAGCTTATTACACAGCTTGGAAATGATCCATTTGCGGATAAAATACTTGATGAATTTAAGCAGTTTGGCATAGGCTGTGATTATATAAGCAGAACAGAAAAAGCCAATACATCACTTGCTTTTGTAGCACTGCAAAATGATGGCAATAGAGAATTTTCTTTTTATCGCAATCCGGGAGCAGATATGCTTCTGGAAGCGGAGGATATAAAGGAAGAATGGTTTGAAGATGCAGATATACTCCATTTCTGTTCAGTCTCTCTCGGTGATTTTCCAATGAAGGACGCTCATAGAAGAGCGATAGAGATAGCAGAAAGCAAAGATATGCTTATAAGCTTTGATCCAAACTTAAGATTTCCACTCTGGAAGGATTTAAGTAAACTCAAAGAGGCTGTCATGGAATTTATCCCATATGCCCATATTCTTAAGGTATCAGATGAAGAAATAGAATTTATTACAGGAAGTAATGATATTCATAGGGCTTTGGATACATTGTTTACAGGCAATGTCCAGATGGTTATATATACCAAGGGGGCAGATGGAGCAGAGGTATATACAAGAAAAAATACAGCTATATCCACTCTTGGAAAGCATGAGGCTGTGGATACGACGGGAGCAGGTGACGCTTTTATAGGCTCATTTTTGTGGCAGATAGCAAGAGATAACATCAGAAGTTGTGATATAGAAGGCATATCTGCCGGAAAACTCAAAGAATATCTTGACTTTTCCAATAAATACTGTGGCATAAGCGTGATGCGGCATGGTGCCATTGCATCTTATCCGGGATATCGAGATTTATTTTTGAATTGATTTTGTTGACAATATTCCAAAATTTGTATATTGTTATAGTGTATGTAGCTTTGCGATTATAGTTTAGAGGGAGAATTTTAATCCATAGCATATATATCAAATGATATCAAATGGAAAAAATCAAGGAGGAAATGAAATGAGAAAATCAGTCAAATTATTATTGTCTGCTGCTATTGCAATGACAGCTTTTCTTACAGTTGGCAAAGTAGACAGTAAGGCTGCAGTAACAAATGTTAAACAGACAGATGGAAAGAGCACAGGTATTGCTTTGTCAAGGAATGCAGAGCTTGGAGCACAGAGCTATGCAGTTCAGCTTAGTGAAGATAGAAAAAACTGGGTAACATTGGACACTACATCAAGTCCTGACAGCAGTATAAGCAATTTAACAGCAGGAAGAACATATTATGCAAGAGTTGGTTCGTTTAACTGCTATTCACGGGAGATTAACAGTGACAGTGTCCCAATTTCAGGATGGTCATCAGCAACTGAGGTGGTTACAGCCCCGGATACATCGAAAATAAAAGCGGTTCAGTGCGGAGCAACTACGAACAGCGTCAGTGTAAAGGTATCAGGAGTTTCGGGAGCTAATAATTATTTTGTTCAGTATAATGATTCAGTAACTAAAACTTCCCATAGCAAAATGGGATGAGTTCCTTGAAAATTCAATAAT
>CAZFFA010000105.1:0-9239 GCA_964517955.1 uncultured Jutongia sp.
TTATATAGTATCATTTTTTAATGATTAAAGGGGCTTTTGACACCTTAATCTCTAAATTAAAATGATACCTTAGTCATATTATTGAAAAGAAAGGAGGACGACTGCGACACTATAAATTGCAGCCAAAGTTATTATGAAAAATAGATTATTCCAAATAACCAGTATACTCATTATCTGCTGCCTGCTTACCGGCACATCATCATCTGCCGCTAAAACAAATTATATGAACTATTCCAATGACAAAAAATGCTGGTATTTTATGAAAAATGATAATCACAAACGACCGGGCGGTGCAGATACTTCAAAAAATCTCAAAAAATATAATGCTTACTACTGCGATAGTAAAGAAAAGAATAAGGTTATGTATCTTGCATTTGACTGTGGCTATGAAGCAGGCTATACAAAGAAAATTCTTAAGATACTCAAGAAAAATAATGTCAAGGCTACATTTTTTGTAACAAAAGCATATGTTGAAGAAAATCCGGATATCTGCAGGAGAATGAAAAAAGACGGACACCTTGTAGGCAATCATACCATGAATCACCCAAGTCTTCCATCCAGATCGGTATCTCAGATAAAACAAGAAGTAAAGGGACTTGAAAAACTTTTCAAAAAGAAAACAGGCTATAAACTTGACAAATTTATACGTCCTCCTATGGGAGAATACAGCAACAGAGTTCTTAAAGTTCTTAAGGACATGGGATATACAACTATCTTCTGGAGTATGGCATATTATGACTATGATCCTGCAAACCAGCCCGGTAAACAGTTTGTAATTGATTATTTTAAGAAATATTATCATAAAGGTGCTATAACCCTTACACACAATGTTTCTAAGTCAAATACAGATGCATTAAACTCCATACTTAAATTTATGAAAAAGAAGAATTACAGAATGGCACTGCTTACAGAACTACATTAGTATAATCTTACTTTTTTAGGCATTAAAATACCCTCTATACAGGACTTTTATATCTCATTGTCCTATATAGAGGGAAACTTATCAATCTGATAATATTTTTTCAGCCTTTAATTTTGTACAATAATTCTTTTTCAGCCTTTAATTTCTAATACACGCTTTGCTATCTCAACAGCATCTTTAAATTCATCTGCTGCTGCCAAAAATCCATTGGGATGACAGAACCTGAAACTCTTTATACCGGTAAGCTCTACAAGCTCCTCTGCCGTTTTTCCACACCATTCCTCCGGAAATTCACATATAAGTGTATTGTCCTCATCACTTACAGGCACACCCTGAATACTGTATCCACCTCTGTTTGACGGATATACTGCAAATACATATGAGCTTCCTACTACTTCACTTTTCCATGGAGCAAACTTAGGAAGTATAAGTATTTTCCCGTCACTGTCCTGCATTGCCTTTTGTACAAGCTCTTTTGCTCTCCATATACCGGCAACAGAGTTGAAGTGATTTATAAGGATTTCCTGTGCATGAGCAACAGCCTTTAAGAAACAGTCATCATATGACTCATCAGAATCCCATCCGGGATTAAACTCACTGATTATCTTTGCAAGCATATTGTCACATCCCGTATTGTCTGATTCATCAAGAGGCTGTATAAACTTTTCATCAAAACGTGCTGCCTCTTCTTCACCAACACAAGCTGCACCAAATTCACGCCAAAGAAGTCCAAACGCTGCATAAGGACAGCCGTTTTCCCTGTATTCTTTATCCTCCTGATGATGATCAAATTTTCCACGCCCGATATCATAAACAATGCCATCATAATCTTCCGGCACTTCAAAACCACGTTCTATAACAATATCCGGATTTATCATACGAAGAAATGCTGTAGCAAACACATCATCGGAATGAAACTTCGCACCATGTGTAAAACCTTTTGAAGGTATCGCAGTCTTTCCCTTAAATATATCCCTGTCCATAATACACCTCATTTCTGTAAGACACAAATCTCCTGTGTAAAAAGGCAATGCCAACGCATTGCCTATGCTTACTACCACTGTATACTCTACTTTCTTTACATCATTGCTTGAAGATTTTCACGAATTGCCTTGATGAAGTTCTCACTATTAAGTACAGTTACATTTTCCATGCTTGTAATAAGTGCAAGGTCTTTTGTCATTTTGCCTGATTCGATAGTGCCGAGTGTAGCTTTTTCAAGCTTATCAGCAAATGCCTGAAGTTCTGGAAGATTATCCATCTCACCACGCTTACGGAGAGCACCTGACCATGCAAATATTGTTGCAACTGAGTTTGTTGATGTTTCTTCACCCTTAAGATGTTTATAATAATGTCTCTGAACTGTTCCATGAGCAGCTTCGTACTCATAAACGCCTGAAGGTGATACAAGAACTGATGTCATCATGGCAAGTGAACCACATGCTGAAGATACCATATCACTCATAACATCACCATCGTAATTCTTACATGCCCAGATAAATCCACCCTTAGCTTTCATAACACGAGCTACGGCATCATCAATAAGTGTATAGAAATATTCTATACCGGCAGCTTCAAATTTATCCTTGTATTCTGCCTCATATATATCGTTGAATATATCTTTGAAGTTATGGTCATAAATCTTTGAAATAGTATCTTTTGTTGCAAACCATAAATCCTGCTTTGTATCAAGTGCATAGCTGAAACATGCCTTTGCAAAGCTTGTGATAGATTTGTCTGTATTATGTATGCCCTGAATGATTCCCGGACCTGTAAATTCCTGAATAGTCTTACGAATCTCTTTTCCATCTTCTCCTGTAAATACAAGCTCAGCCTTGCCTGCTCCGGGAACTTTAATTTCTGTATTCTTATAAACATCACCATATGCATGTCTTGCAAGTGTGATAGGCTTTTCCCAGTTCTTTACGCAAGGTGTGATGCCCTTAACCTGAATAGGAGCACGGAATACTGTACCATCAAGAGCTGCACGGATAGTTCCGTTTGGAGACTTCCACATCTCTTTAAGATTGTACTCTGTCATTCTTGCTGCGTTAGGTGTTATTGTTGCACATTTAACAGCAACACCATATTTCTTAGTTGCCTCTGCTGAATCTATAGTTACCTGATCGTTAGTCTCATTACGGTACTCAAGACCAAGATCATAATATTCTGTCTTTAAATCTACAAACGGAAGAAGAAGTTCATCCTTAATCATCTTCCAAAGAATACGTGTCATCTCATCTCCATCCATCTCAACCAATGGTGTAGTCATCTTAATTTTGTCCATTTCTCAATCCTCCGTCATTTTAGTCATATATATTGTGCATCTTAGCATAACCACCCTATTATATTATCATAAACACTTTTATTTGCAAAGCATTACTACAATGAATCAAATTTATATCGTAGCAGTTACTTTACATCCAACTTACCGTCTCATCTATAGGCAGTCTGCTCTTATGTTTGATACATGGTCCGGCGCCATCTTCCGGATAACCAAGAGGAAGAAGAAGTACAGGAGTCTGCCCTTCCGGTATGTCAAATTCTTTCCTTAATTTCTTCTCATCAAACATACCTACTATCGTACTTCCGATGCCCAGATCAGCCGCTTCAAGTGCCATATGAGATGCAACTATTCCGGCATCTATAAGACCAAATTTTGTACCTGCTGCCTTATCTTTGTCCATTATAGAACCTTTTGTATCACTGTCTATACATATTATAATGACTACAGGTGCGCCAAAATGACATGGTGTACATTGTCTGATCTTCTCTAACGGCTTGTCTTCTGATACAACGTAAAGTCTGTGTCTCTGAAGATTACAGGCTGACGGAGAAATTCTTGCTGTTTCTACAATTTTTTCAAGCAATTCTTTATCTATTTTTTTACTGCTGTCCATCTTACGAAGTGAATATCTGCTTTTTGCCAATTCTGAAAATTCCATATAAATCCTCTCCCGATAATATTACTTTCAATAAAATTCATATGATATCGCAATTTATTGAAAGTAATAATATTTTTATTTAAATTGTTGCCTTTAATTTTGCAACATCAATTTTACCACTTTCATTCTTTGGAAGAAAGTCTGTAACAATAAATTTTCTGGGCATTTCATAATGTGCGAGTGACTTTCTAAGCATAGTCCTATCTTCATCAGTTATATATGAACATTTTTCTTGATTTGGAGATTCTTTATCAACATTTTCTGTATCTTTTACAACAAATGCTGTCAATACAGCTCTATCATTTTCTTTCAGAAGCAAAACTGCTGATTCCCTTATATCCGGAAGTTTTTCTATCTCATTCTGAATACGTACAGCAGATACCTTACGCCCCTTTATATTCATAATGTCATCACTTCGTCCAACAAAATAAAGGTTGCCATCATCATCCAGATATCCCTTATCATTAAGTGTGTATGGACACTCAACACCCATAACATGATATTTTGTCGTCACATATATTGACTCATCTTTTACATCTACATCTACCTCTGGGAATGGTTTTCCAATAAGATTTCTCTTGTCTGTCATATCCTTATCAGTAACATATGATATGTAATTAAGCTCACTTGCACCATAATATAAAATAACCCTTGAATTGATAAATACTGATTTGAGCTTAACCGTGTCCTCAAGACCAAGACTCTGCGAACCGGAAAGGATAGTCTTAATACTTCCAAAATCAGCATTTTCTATAACACCTTTTCTTTTAAGTCCGGCAATTACACGTGGAAGCAGAAGGAGCTTTGATGGAATAAGATATATGGCATTTACTTTGTACTGTATCATATGCTTAACCCAGAGTTCAGGACTGAATTTATCATCAGCCACTATAGTTCCACCTGCATAAAACTGTGCAAGATAGAGATTCATATTGCCTGTAAATGCAAGACTTCCCTGCGCAAAAAGAACGCTTTCTGAATTAATTCCAAATATCTCATTCTGTGTATCAAAATATCCCGCCCAGCTTTCATATGTTCTGAATAGAATCTTTGGAATGCCTGTTGTTCCCGATGTCATAACTGCCATACATGCACCATGAGGTGCAATAAAATGATCTGCTTCACATTCTTTTGGCAGCACTTTTGTATCATATGGAACAATTACAGGAACAACGCAGCACATTATACATGCCAAAAATTTGATAAGCTGTGCAGATATCGTCTTTTCTCTTATAACACATACTTCTCCCGGCTGTTTATATATATTGACTTTTCTTGCAATATCCAATATATCACCATATGTATATTCTCTTTCGCCTGTGATAATTGCTGCCTTATCCTTTGGCTTATCTTTCAACATTTCAATATAATTTGTATATTTCATATCAATCCTCATTTCTGTATACGCTCTTTATACATACTGGATTTGTGTCAGGTATGCGCAGACACAAATCTCATGTATAAAAATCTTTCGTATATGAATTTATCACACTACCTTTTCAAAAGAATGGCTGTACCAATGCCTCCGGCTGCAGCTATACTGCATACCGCATATTTTCCATTGCTATATTCAAGAGCCTTCAATGCATGGAGAGTTATTATACCGCCCGACGCACCATACGGATGACCATATGCCAGTGCACCTCCAAATATATTGTATCTGTTACACACCTTGGGAAATTTTCTTTCAAATAAAACATCTATTACAGCAAATGCCTCGTTACATTCATATATATCTATATCTGTATAATCAAGATTGTTCCTTTCAAGAAGCTTTTCTACTGCATATATAGCTGTCATGGGACTTCTTGCAGGATCAGATCCGATACCTGCCACATCAATAAATTCTGCTGCCGGTGTCAGTCCCATTCTTTGGATATATGACTGTGAACACATAACAACCCATGCTGCACCATCATTGGTAAGACATGCATTTGCTGCATTTATCACCTGTCCATCTTTAAGTACACATGGAAGCCTGTCAAGAAGTCTTTGCGACATTCTGTCACGTATTCCCTCATCGTGACTGCCACACCCGGAAACCTCTGTAACAATATCAGCAAATATCCCCTTTTCCCTTGTCTCTTTCGCAAGTTTATGACTCCTTATAACCCACGGTGCCATATCATCTTTTGATATATTTTCTGATATGGCTGTATTCTCCGCTCCACGAAGCATTGCAAACTCATCATGACTGCCCGGTGTAAATTTAGCCACCTTATAAAAGCCTTCTTCTCCACCCATATCATCATAGTCAGGATGATTTTTATTGTAACCTCTTCTTGGTGATGTTGAACTGCTTTCAAATCCGCCGGCTATTATAAGATCAGCCTGACCACTTTTTATCTTAGCGGCTGCTATCGCCATAGTCTCGAGTGCCGAACCACACTGAAGATCAACAGTATATGCAGGGATTTCTACAGGAAGCCCCGCCTCAAGCATCATAAGCCTTGTAATATTACCACCGGCACCCACTCCATTGCCGCCAATTATATAGTCAGGCTTTTTAATATCATACTTTTCGACAACCTTTTTAAGCACCTCTGCACCAAGTATTTCAGCCGGTATATGTTTATACATGCCATTTTCTACACCTATATAACTCCTTAACCCACCAAGAATATAAGCTTTATTTTCCATAACAAACTCCATTTTCATAAAAGCCGGCCTTTATTCTCTGACATCCGGCAGCCTGCCGGTATGCTGTCAGTCACAATTTCTGCCTTCCAAATACATGTTGTATGATTTTTATCATAAGACCTGGCTTTTCGTATCTTTTTATAGCCGTCATCTTTATCCTGATTTATATCACCGGTTCTTTTATCAGTTTCATTCTCTGTCTCATCATCCGTTTTGTCATATATATATATAATCTCATCTGTAAATAAAGGCTTTTCAAATGTAATCGAGATACTTTTTACATGTTCCGATATAAAATCAGATTCAAGCAATGTTTCAAGCATTAGTAACCCGGGGACAATCGGCTTTTCCACTCTATGTATGGGATTATAGTCTTTTACATCATCTGTAAATCTGATAATGTCATCTTTTGTATATGACTTTTTACAGATAAGCTTTCCGTATGATTTCTTATCGGATTCCATACATTTTTCTGCATTATCAGAATAATCTTCTTCATTACTTTGCTCCCTGTCTCCACCCGAAGCTTTCGGCTTAATAAGATACATTCTCATTCCATCTGCTTCAAGAACAGCAAATCTTTTCTTCTTTTTAACAATCTCTGCTGACTTTTCATTCATGCATTTTCCATATATTGACTTTCCTTCTAAAGACTTCCTGTCATTATCTTTCTCACCATGACATATAAGCTCTACTCTTGCGATAACCCAGCCTTCAAATCCATCAATGCATGAAAATTTACTGCATATTTCTCTATATTTTGTCATAACAACTCTTATTCTCTATATAAACTTTTATATATAATCTTTTATGCATTCCATAACTGTGGCTCATATCCAAGCTCATCAAGTATATCCATATCCTTTTTGACAGTAATTCCAGATGTAGTGAGCATATCACCTGATATAGCTGCATTTGCACCTGATTTAAAAAGCGAAACGCCCTTATCTTCCATGAGACCACGTCCTCCTGCAAGTCTTATAGATGCATCCGGAACTATAAATCTGAATACTGCAACTATTCTTCTCATTTCATCCTGAGAAAGAATTGGATTATTTTCATATGGTGTCCCTTTTATAGGATTAAGCATATTGACAGGTATAGACTTAACACCAAGCTCTCTCTGCTCAAGTACCATATCTATTCTGTCTTCCATAGTCTCACCTATGCCCATAATTCCACCACTACATACTTTAAGACCGGCTCTCTGGGCAGCCTTTATTGTCTCTATCTTTTCGTCATACGTATGTGTTGAACAGACATTTGGAAAATACCTTCTGGATGTTTCAAGGTTATTGTGTATTCTTGATACACCTGCTTCTTTTAACTTACGAAACTGTTCTTCATTAAGAAGACCAAATGACACACATACCGCTATATCAGCCTCTTTTCTTATTGCACGTATACTTTCACACGCCCTGTCTACCTCTTCATCATTAAGACTTCTTCCTGATGTAACTATTGAATATCTAAGTACGCCCTGCTCGGCATTGTGCTTTGCATCTTTCACAATAGTATCCGTATCAAGAAGTGGATAACTTTCAATCTTTGTTTTATAACATCCTGCCTGTGCACAATATTTACAGTTTTCTGAACATCTGCCACTCTTACCATTTATTATCGTACATAAATCAAATCCGTTGCTGCAAAACTTTTCTCTGATCTCATCAGCCGCATTGCATATCTCTTCGAGATCTTCTCCTGCTATAAATAAAGCTTCTTCCTTTGTAATCTTCTTTCCATCAAGTACTTCATTTTTTAATGATTCTACTGTCATTTTATTTCTCCTGATTTTTGTTATACTTATTAACTATTAATTTATTTACTTATTAATATAATTATTAATAAGTAGTACATTATTTTCTAATACTCGTTGTATAGTAACACCTGCTCCATGTATTGTCAACCAACTAATTAAACTAGGTTGACAATACATTTTTTCTACTGTATACTTTCGACTTGGTTTAAAAATCAACTTATAAGGAGACAAACTCATGAAAGAGAAATTATTCAACACAAAATCACTTGTAATTATGGCAATGTTTGCAGCGGTACTCTGCGTATCAGCATACATAAGCATACCGCTTCCAAACGGCTCACATATTACTGCGCTTAATTTCGTAGTTACAATTATCGCACTTGTATTCCCTGTACAGCAATCATTTCTGATCGTATTCGTCTGGATGCTTCTTGGTGCTGTAGGCGTTCCTGTATTTATCGGAGGAGGCGCAGGTTTCGGATATCTTGCAGCACCTTACGGTGGATATACATTTGCATTTATTTTTATCGCAATTCTTCTGCCACTTGTCTGTGGCAAAAAATATAACCGTATTTTCTACACAGTTATGGCAGTTCTTTCAGCCGTACTTGTAGATGTAATCGGTTCTATATGGCTTATGTACAACAGTGGAATAACTTTAAAGGCTGCATTTATAAGCGGTTTCCTTCCATTTATTCCTCTTGATCTTGTAAAAGCCGTTATAGCAGCACAGATAGTGCCTCAGCTTAGAAAAGTTGTTACTACACAAGATTAGGAACAATTTCGTTGTCCTGTATCAATCCAATATATCAAATTTATAAAAAAATAAAATGCAACAGAATTTAATGATTTTATCGTATTTTCTGTGGCGTTTGCTAAATAATTCTTAAAAATGTGACCATGCATTTTGCATAATTATTTAACAGCATAAATTGATATAAGAATATTTACGAAGGGCGTTGAATGTCGTCAG
>CAZFFA010000106.1:0-9150 GCA_964517955.1 uncultured Jutongia sp.
ATATGTCACCAGCAGGACGTCAGGTTCACTTCAAGGCTATGAGAAAGCTTGCTTCAGAGCATCCATCAGAGAAGGTTGGTGCTGAAATCCGTAAGCTTTATAGCTGGAACAACGAAGCTGATAAGTTAGTTAACAACTAATTCTAACCTATACATTCTATACATAATAAATGCCGGGATAATTATAATATTGTCCCGGCATTTTGCTTTATTGAATAGGAAATTGCTCATACAATAGTGGTGTGCCAACAAGAATTGCTTTAGCAATTCTTGCAGAGGCAATGCGCTGGCATTGCCTTTTTTATGGAAGATTTTTCACACATAAGATTTGTGGCTATGAGCACTTGGCACAAACTTGATATGTATAAAAAATGTGCGCAGAAATGAGGATTATTATGAAAAAGAAAATTACAAAAATCAGTTTAATTTTAATGGTATTCATATTGGTAATGGGAAATTTATTTTGCTATAGAAATGTAAGTGCAAAGGCAAATGATAATTCACAAAAAAAGAAGGTTCAGAAGTTATGTAATGAGTTTAGAGATTTAGGAGGATATTATGTTTTTTATAATATGAAAAGTGATAATGTGCAGATTGTTTTTGATTTTTCCAAAGAAAAAGACAGATGCACTATGATGAAATATACATATTCAAAGTATGGTAAGTTAAATAAAAGAAAACAAAATAATTTATCAAAAAAATTATTTGGAAAAACATTGTCAAAAAAAGTTACTCAATTGATTGGAGACTGGGGATGTGTGGTTCCAATGATAAAAGTAAGTAAAATATCAAAAATAAAAGGAAGTAAATATAAGGTAAAAGTAAATATTTATAGTGTAGACGATACAGATCTTAAAAATTTAAAATATGAAAAAAAAGCAAAAGGAAGTTTTTGGTTGAAGAAATCTTCAAAAGCTAAATATGGATATTATGTTAATAAAATAACACTTTATAAATAATTGGTATTTACTGCAATTATTCTATTGCCTTTTTCAAAATATAGATTAAGATTAATTTCGTTGTCCTGTATCAAGCTAATATATCTGATTTGTTGATTTGTTGAAAAATAAAGTGCCACAGAATTTAATGATTTTGGGACTATTCTTATAGCATATGGCAAAGCAATACAAAGCTTTGCAACTAAATTATCCAAACTAAAAGTGGAAACAGGGAAGAAATAGATGCAAACTGGTACAAAAAAGAACATACAACTACAAGACCAGATGTAGAAATATAGTTCAGCTTGCATATGTAAAATCAAAAAGAATCAGGAATAAAAAAGGATTTTCTAGGCATTTTGCAAAAATGTTTAACAGCATAAATTGATATAAGAATATTTACGAAGGGCGTTGAATGTCGTCAGTGCTTAAAGGACGTACTATGTCCTTTTATGCACTGCTACGTACATTCATCCGAGGAGGGAGCCGTCCCTGAGTAAAAATCTTATATCATTTATGCGTCTTACGTATAAAAAAGCAGACAGCGAAATTTATTCATTTATCAATTTACTTGACCGTCCTTTGTTGTCCATTGTATAATTAATTTATGTAATGTATAAACTCAATAAAGAATGGTCATTTTGACATGAAAGGAGGCATATTATGAAAAATATAGTCAAAAGAAGAACAAACGGAAAACTACCAGCAATATTTACTCTCTTTATAGTCATGCTGATGCTGTTGATTCCAACAAATGTATCTGCTGAATCAGCAGCCTATCTGACGGAGGATTCGAAAGCTGATCTTTTTCCATTTCCTTTAGACATGAATGTCCTGTCAAACTATTTGTATGGCAGTCCGGAAAACACAAAGGGCAAAATATATGCAATGAGTGGGTATGGACTTCCGAAAGAATGGATACCGCGTGAGATGCCGGACAGTCTTAAAAAATATGGAGTTAAGGCTCATGCAGTAGTACATATCACGAAAGCAAAAGCATATTTTTATCCGAGTGCTGTTCCACCTACTGACTATCATAAAAAAAGAATTGAAGAGCTGAAGCAGACTCCTTTTCCATTTCTTGGAACGCATCCCGAGGGTAATGCAAATCTTGCATTTTATTGTGAAAAAACCAGCGAATTTAAGGTCATTGCATACGATAGACAATGGGTCGCTATCTGGAGTCCGGGTGGAGTAGATGTCGGTCAGGGACTTAGTAGCACATGTGGTGGAATCGGAACGGAGCAGTATGGCAGTTGGAAGCCGGGGGTATATTTCATGCCACGTAAGTATGTTTATATCACCGATGCCAGAAATCAGCAGTTGGATATACCGAAAGTAACGACATCCGGTACGGCAACATGCAATGTTTATGTAAAGACAACGCCTGCAAGTGATGACTATGTGGCTGCGGGACTGATCGAATCCAATCAGAAGTTCTAGATCACAAAGACTAAGAAGATCAATGGTCATTATCAGATTTATTTTTCTCAAGGGCTTTACTATGTAAATGCCAAATATGTAAACCTTAAGAAGTCAACCGAGAAAAAGCCAACGATGCAATATAATGCTGTTGTAAAAGGCAATTCTAAGATCAATATAACCTCAAAAGCGAATAAATCTTCATCCGTAGAAGGAGTTGTAAAAAAAGATGCAAAGCTTCAGGTCGTTAAGAAAAATTATGGCGGCGGTTATTCTCAGGTATGGTTTAATTCAAAGAGGTGCTACATCCCTACGAAGAATCTGACCGGATTTGAAAAATACACTTCTATTGCCAATATAAAGAAGCTTGGTAAAGCCAAAGGAAGACTTGTTCTTAATGCACCCTGGTCAGGTCTGGGGGATACAGCATATAGTGCTGAAGCGTTGAAAATTTTGAAAAAAAACGATATGAATGAGTATGCAGTACAGAATAAGATCAAAGCAATCAATGGTGCTTATCATATGAGTGATGGTGATAGTGCTATCGTATACAAAGTCAGTAAGTATACATATACTACGAAAGATTTCCCGGATTATAAGGAAAAGATAAAGATATACAAAATTTTATTCAATGGAAAAATCTGTTATCTGACAAATCAGGGGCATCAAACTTTTAATTATTATCCCGGCAATAAATATTCAAAAAAGATTAAGGAGAAAACAAAACTACTTTGGGTGTCATGCAATAAAATCAGTTCCTACGCCAATTTGGAATGTTATAAAATCAATGGCAGTGATTACTATAAAATTGATGATATAGCCGGATTGATGTCTAAAACCAATAAATCCTTTAATCTTAAGTATGATAAAGCTAAAGATGCGATAGTTATTAACAGTATGAGTCCATTCAAGGGCAAGGCCGGCCCTATGAAGAAAGGCAATGGTAAAAAACATAAAGTAAGCCTGCCTACAACGAGTATCGTATGGGATGGCGAGGTAATAGGAATCTATTGCTACAAGATAGATGGAAAGTATTATGTAAATCCAGACGATATCGCAGAGCTTACAGACTCACGTTTTGAAGACTATGGCAGTGGCTGGCATATATCGACTAACAGACCACACAAAATAGATGCTTATGGTTAGGATAGAAGAATCAAAAATTCCAAGTGTTTTAGTATAATATTTGCTTTAGTCAATAATTTAGCTATCATTATCAAAAAGAAATATAAAAGGGAAGTATAAAAGAGAAATATAAAAGAGAAATATCAAAAACAAAGAAATGCCAGAACCGGCAGTTTAACGGTTCTGGCATTTCTTTTGCTGCTTAAATATTATTTTAAGTTGATTTCTTTTCGATCAATTTATTTAAATAAGTAAAATCACGAACTATCTGCTGTACATGTGCAGTCTGTTCAATTGTCAAATCAGTTGTTTCTATAAAACATGGTCCGGAATCAAGCTCAAGAAGATAATCTGTAGAACAGGAAAAATAAACTGCAATGTTTTTCAGCATTTCAACCGATGGAAGAATATTATTATTTTCCCAGTTGCTGACACTTTGTTTAGTGACATTCAATGCATCTGCAAGTTCAACCTGATTCATTTTTCTGGATATTCTAAGTTCTCGTATTTTTTCACCAAGCATAAAATTTTTGGTCACTATGTACTGATTTTAGTGACCGGAGCTCCTTTCTTTTATATGGTATTATACGCAAAGTCTATTTACAAAATACTAAAGTATTGTTATAATTGACACTGGCTTAGTTGTTTATATATTATTTTCATTGAAGAAAATATACAGCGTCTTTTGGAAGGGTGGTTGTTATGATAGATTTTCATACACATATTTTGCCTGGAATAGATGATGGCAGCAAAAATGTTGGTGAATCTCTTGAAATGATAAGGAAAGAAATGGCACAAGGAGTAGAAGAGATAATCTTTACACCGCATTTTTATGCTGACAAAGATAATTTTTCTTCTTTTTTAGAGTGCAGAAATAAATCATGGCAGGCACTAAAAAAGGAAATGAATGAGCAGGATATAGACATAGCTGTGAGAAAAGGCGCAGAGGTATGCTATTTTGAAGGAATAGGCGATGCAAAGCAGATTACAGAACTTTCTATAGAAGGAACTGACCTCATACTGCTTGAAATGCCATTTACACAGTGGACAGAAGAAAATTACAGAGATGTAAGAAAGCTTATAGAAAAGAGAAAGCTTACTGTTATTCTTGCTCATGTAGAAAGATTTTACAAATTTCAGAAAGACAAAACAGTATGGAATGATATATTTGAGCTTCCGCTATATGCACAGATAAATACAGGCAATATAAATAAGTTTAGAAAAAAGCATTTCATAAGAAAATTTCTGAAAAAAAACGTGCCGATAATTCTTGGAAGCGATTGTCACAATATGAATACCAGAACTCCGAATATGAAAGACGGAAGAGATATGATAAGAGATATTTTTGGGGACAGTTTTCTTGAAAATGTTGATGCTATAGAAGAGAGGTTACTAAAGAAATATGGCTAGAAAAGAGAAAATGAAAATAGTCATTTTTTTGGCAGGATTTGTTGTTTTGATGATTGTGTTTGGTGCTGTATTGAAAGCATTGGACAATCATATGAAGGAATCTGATCAGCCGGATAAATACTTTTTGAAGAATGATGATAATAATCTGGAGAAAGCACAGGGAAGTGTGAAGCTATCAGATCAGATATATGATTATTTTCATCAATTTGAAACGGTTCTTGTCATAGGAACAGATGACACCGGTAAAGATGAGAAACAATATCAGGGAAGTATGAGTGATTTTCTTATGCTTATAGCATATGACAAAACTGATAAGTCATATGCAATGCTTCCGATAAACAGAGACACTATCACCGAAGTACATCTTATAGATGACAAAGGAGAAGGTGAAGCAACAGCAGACATACAGGTGTGTACAGCACACTGGTATGGCGGCAATGCAGAGCAAAGCTGTGAGAATACTGTAAAAGCAGTTTCCGATATGCTTGGAGGGATTGAGATAGATGGATATTATTCAATACCTATGGAATCCATAGCAAGATTAAACAATGAGGTTGGAGGCGTTACACTTACTCTTTTAGAGGATTTTAGTGATATAGACAGTTCGATGACAAAAGGAAATACGGTAACACTGTCTGATGAACAGGCATATCATTACATACATGACCGTTATGGTGTTGGTGATGAACAGAATATATCGCGTATGAAGCGTCAGCAGCAGTACATGAAGGAAATGTTTAAAAAGGTCAAAAGTGATATAAAGAACAATAGTAATTTTGCAAATGATCTTTTCAAAAACATGGAAGATGTTGCAGTTACCAATATGAAAGCCAAAAAAATATCAAAGCTTGCATATGAGATAACAAAGGGAACATCCAAAGGCTTTTTTGAAATAGATGGAAAAAATAAAGTCGGTCAGTCTTTGGGAGATGGGATCGATCATGCAGAGTTTCATGCAGATGACCAATCAAAGCTTGAAACGATGAAAAAAATATATGGTTTAGAGAAAAGGGAAGATGATGGAAACTAAAGCTAAAAGTCATGGAAGTACAGCACCGGCATTGCAGCAGGACGATGAGATGGAGATTGACCTGTTTGAACTTTTTATGTACTTCAGAAGTAAAATATGGTTTGTAATACTTGGATTTGTCGTTGGCACGATAATAGCAGGACTTATCACTGTATATCTGATAACACCCAAATATACAGCTTCATCTAAGGTATATATGGTATCAGCATCAAGTGATTCAGTCATTGATCTTACTGATCTGAATATTGGTACATCGTTATCATCAGATTATGCAGAATTGTTGAGAGTAAGACCTATATGTGAAGAAGTTATTAAAAAAGAAAAGCTGTCCTATGAATATGAAGATTTACTTGATATGATAAGCATTTCTACAATATCAGATACACGAATACTCGAGATATCAGTTGAAAGTGTAGATCCTGATGAGGCTATGAGGATAGCCAACAGATTTGCAGAACTTGCAGTTACGGAAATTCCAAAACTTATGGATACATCAGAGCCAAATATAGCTGAAAAAGCTATTCTGCCAAAAGAAAAAAGCTCACCAAGTCTTTTCAAAAATGTGCTGATCGGTGCATTTGCCGGAATTATACTGGTTCTCGGTATATTTACTGTCAGATTTATCATGGATGATACCATGAGTACGGCAGAAGATGTGGAAAAAGCATTTGGAATAATGCCTCTTACAAGTATTCCGGAAGGAAATATGGATTCAATATCAGATGAAAAAGAAAAAGAGATAATGAAGCAGAAGAAAAAGGAAAAGAGAAAAAGAAAGAGGAGAAAGTGATGAAGAAGATTACAATCAATAACATGCCTAAGCTGCCTTATGCGGTAGATGAAGCATTAAACAGACTAAGAATCAATATAAGCTTTCTCGGTTCTGACATAAAAAAGATAATGGTCATAAGCACAGATCCTGATGAGGGCAAAAGTTTTGTTGCCATGCAGCTCTGGAAGCAGATGGCAGAGGCAGGCACAAGATCAATACTCGTTGATGCTGATATGAGAAAATCCGTCATGGCGGATAAATACGAATTTACATCAGAAGAAAATGAGGAATTAAGGGGAATATCCAATTTCCTTTCAGGTGATTATCCGATAGAAGACGCAATACTTGGTACGCAGTGGAGCTGCGGAGATATCATGCCCAATATTGACAATGTAATCAATCCGTCAATGCTGCTAGAAAGTAATCTGTTTGAGACAATGTTTGACTATATGCAGTCGCATTATAGATATATATTTGTTGATGCGCCACCACTAAGCCTTGTGTCGGATGGCGAAAAGATAGGAAGTCTTTGCGATGGTGCAGTACTTGTTGTGCGAAGTGGTGTGACATCAAAACATATGGTTAAAAATTCGATAGCTCAGCTTGAAAGGGCAGGGTGTCCGCTTTTAGGGATAGTATTAAACAGGGTGGATAACTCAAAATCAGGGTACTATTACAAACGCTATGGTGGAAAATATTATTCCAATAAATACTATGGCAATAAATATTATGGTGCATAAAGATGTGGGTTCCCGAAGTTATGCAAATGCATATTTTATATGCAATGTGTAACTCGGTTCTCAATATATTACATATTCAATGAAAGGAGGAAATTAAAAATGGTAAAGGCAATCAAAAAAGTGATCGTATGCGCTATGGCAGCAGCTCTTACTTTTGGTACAGCCGGTACAGCAGCCAATGCAAGTGTCAAGAGCCCAACAACATCTGTTAAACCTGTAACAAAGAATGATGTAAAGGCTGATAACGGAGCAAAGGTTGATGTTAAGAAAAACGGTACAGCAGATTTAAACCAGATCAAGAAAACAAACAAAACATCTGTAAGTGTTGCAAGTACTGTTAAAGTTAACGGTGTTAAGTACAAAGTAACTACTGTAAGTGCAAAGGCTTTTGCAAATGCTCCAAAGGCAAAGAAGATTACTCTTCCCGGTACAATAACAAAGATTGAGAAGAATGCATTCAATGGTGCAAAGAAGCTCAAGACAGTTGTTATCAATACTAAGAAAGCAGTTACAATTCAGAAGGGTGCTTTCAATGGTGTAAATACTAAGAAGATGACAATTACTGTCAACAAAAAAATGTCAAAGAAAGAGCTTACTAAATTTAAGAAAAATCTTAAAAAAGCAGGCTACAAAGGTAAAGTTGTAAAAGCTAAATAATCACTTTTGCACTAAGGATAAAGAAAATGTTCTTTTCCTTAAAGATATTGCGGATGAAAGGAAACTTTTTTCCGCAATATTTCAATGAAATAATATTGGAGTCAAAAGATATTTTGATTCTTATATCATGAAATGGAAGATTAGGACAGGAGGACTGGTTTTATAGATGTATCGTAAAAGAGGTGTGGGTTGGAAAAAACATATGGATTTCATGATTCAGGAGCTTATATGCTTTCAGCTTGCATTCAGTCTGGCATATATGATACGGCATGGCTTTGTAAATCCCTATGGTTTATTGCTATATAGGAATACAGCAGTTGTAGGTATGCTTATACAGGTGTTTATAATAATCAGTTTTGATGTCTATAAAGATATATTGTGGCGTGGATATTATACAGAGTTTGTCAGTACAGTAAAGACGGTAGTATACGTAATGTTTATGGTAGTCTTTTATATGTTTCTGATACAACAGGGAAGTATATTTTCGCGTGTAGTGCTTTTGGGAACAGCAGGATATTATTTTATACTGACATATGTGATGAGATGTATACGGAAAATATATCTTCGTAACAGGGACAATTTAAGCAGTATGAAAAAATCACTGATGATCATTACAACAAAAGCTTCTGCAAAAGATGTACTTAACAACATACAGAAGAAAAACATAGGGGAATTTACGATAAAAGGAATCATATACATTGACTGTGAAGATGAACAGCAGGAAGAAATTGACGGTATACCTGTTATAGCAGGAGCAGACAATGCAACTGAATACATATGCCGTAACTGGGTAGATGAACTTTTTATGGTCGTTCCATATATGGAAGATAAATACAGAAGATTTCTTGATGATATAACTGACATGAATGTAGTTGTACATATATGTGTAGGTTATGAAGAAGACTTCCCTATGAGAAAAAGAACTGTACAGCAGTTCGGTGACTACATGGTAGTAACTGTAAGTGCATCTGTACTTAGTGACAGAGAGGCATTTGCAAAAAGAGCTATGGATATAATTGGTGGTCTTATAGGCTGTATATTTTCGGCAATCAAAAGC
>CAZFFA010000107.1:0-8931 GCA_964517955.1 uncultured Jutongia sp.
CCTCAAAAGTAAGAAACGAAAAACGGCTTAAATTTTTGACAGCCTATTTGGAAATCTTGGTTGTTAATGACGGAAGTACTGATAATACTTCAAGTATAGCCCATGAATATGAGAGCAAATATCCCGGCACTATCAAAGTCATTGATAAAAAAAATGGCCATTATGGATCAGCTGTCAATGCCGGTTTTGCTGTAGCTCAGGGGAAATACGTTCGTGTAATTGATGCGGATGATTGGGTAAACAGTGCTGAATTCCCGGAATTTCTGAATGCGCTAGGAGAAATTAACACTTCAGATATGGTAATAACAAACTGGAGCAGGAATAATAAGTATACAGGCGTTATCAATCATTATCATCAGAATAAGAATCCTTACAACCAACTGATGAATATAGATGATTTACAGTTGGCAATAGATGACATCTATTATTCATTCTATGGGATTATATACCTCACCGATTTGATCAATAGAATAGGATACAAGCAGACAGAGGGCGTTGCCTATACCGATTCAGAATATAGCTATTATCCTGCGATGGAGGCAAAGACTGTTACTTTCTTGGATTATGATGTTTACCAGTATTTTATTGGCCGTGAAGATCAGTCTGTCTCTCAGAAAGTTATAAAAAAGAATGTCAGACACTTCTTCAAGGTTTTCAAGAGAATGGTCAACACAAAGGTTGTGGCTGATTCTAAAGTGAAGAAGATCATCCAGTCAAAGCAGATGCTGCTGATTGCCAGAAATCTCTACTATTCACTCTTAATTATCAATCGTCCATCCGAAATCAAAGATATTGATTATAAGGGTCTTGATAAGGCACTGAAAGAGAATTATCCAATAGAGTACAAACTGATTGGAAATCTTCGTTATAGACATTTCCCTTATGTTAAATTTTGGAGATGTTTCGGACTTAGATTTTCTGGATTATACAATTTCTTGATAAAATAATCATGGCTCGTCTTCTACTTTACGATAATCTGAAAGCATTTGGAATAATTTTGGTAGTTATAGGGCATGTGTGTCTTTATTGCCTTCCTGGTGATGACGGGTATCTTGGCAAGATTATCTATGCTTTTCACATGCCTTTGTTCTTTTTTGTCTCTGGTGTGTTTGCAATTAAGTCCGCTGATATGGGGGGGTAATGACTATAAACACGTTGTTAAGAAGAATTATGCAGCTTATGTTACCGTTCGTTGTTATTGGGGGCCTTTATTGCTATGTCGAAGGAAGATCTCCTGTAGAAATGTATACCAACAAAATGCTGAACTATTGGTTTCTACCGAGTTTGACCTATTGCTTCGTGATGTTATTCGTTGCAGAAAACTTAATGAAAAAAGACAATATAACTAATCTTTTAGTGAAAATGGTTGTTCTTTGGTTGATAGGTTATGTTTTGTCATTTGTAATACCATATCTAAAGTTGAGCCATTACTATATGTCGTTTCTTCGTAATGTACCTTTTTTCATTATGGGTATATGTTATCGGCATGTTCCTGCTATCAATAAAGCCATCCGAAGCAAGTGGACTGTAGGGATATGTATGGTGGCATTTGTCCTCTATATACTGCTTGGAAAGGATTTCTTTCAGATCAGATGGGGAGGATTCTTGGCAATGCCTGTATTGATATGGTGTTTTAATAAGTCTGAACAAAATATATCAACGAAGTTTACAACTATCGGTCGCTACACGCTTGAAATATATACAATACATTATTTTTTGATTCCGACAGCGATGATGACTCCATTATTCACTTATAGAGATGTGTTTGCCGATAGTGTTATCGTGGAAGGCATTGTTTCTTTGTTGGTATCATTACCTATAATTGCAGTTTGCATATTACTTGGGAAGTTGACAAGAGATAATGTTATTACTTCAAAACTATTATGGGGAAAATAGAAAAAAAACAGAGAGTCCATATCAATATACTTCTAAGTTTTAATGATGCTTATGTGCAGCATGCAGCGGTGATGCTATGCTCGATATTCGAGAACAATAAATCGGATATCTTCGATATCTATGTCATGTATACAGGATTACGACCTGACTTGATGGCAAAGCTTAGGATATTTGTTGAAGATTATGGAAATAAAATAACCTATATAAAGGTAGACATTGCTAATATTGGATTGCCAAATCTGGAGCATCATTATATTAGCAAAGAGACATATCTAAGAGTTTTTCTGGGTGATTATATTCCAGCTGATGTTAATCGTCTTATTTATTTGGACGTTGATACAAGCGTTATCGGAAATATAGAAGACCTTTGGGGGGAGGACCTGGAAGGTAAAGTTATCGGAGCTATTGAAGACAGCCCCAATGACGAGCGTTATACTCGATTAGGTTTGTCGAGGGATAATGGCTACTTTAATGCAGGTGTTCAACTTATAGACGTCTCTCTTTGGAGAAAATATAACTTTACCAAAGAAGCACTAGACTTCATTAGGAATCATCCAGATAAGATTATTCAGCATGACCAAGATGTCATGAATGTTGTGGCACAAGAAAGATGGAAGCGTATTTCTTTTAAGTGGAATATGCTCAACTCCTTCTTCTTCAGTCCACCTTTGGTTGAATCGAAATACGCTGCTGAGTTGGAAAAGGCAAAGAAAGATCCAAGGATAGTTCACTTCAGCGGCGGAGTTAAGCCATGGATGGCGTGGGAGAAACACCCCTATTATAAGGAATACTACAAGTATTTAGAGCTTACACCATGGAAAGGCTTTAAACCATCAATAACATCTCGATGGAATGCTTATAAATTTCCGAGAAACCTGCTGACTATATTGTCATTAGACCAGTTGTTTTTTGGTATAAAACGTTTTTTTGAAAAATATTAAGAAATTTTTATGACATGTTCTCAAAAAAAGTAAGGAATTTCCTTTTGTATTATATTATCATTTCATTTACTTGTATATTATATATATTTGTAAATGAAAAATCGCAGTATATACCAATGTTGGGCGTAATGTATGCAGCTCCGTTCTTATATGCAATTTCTTTGTTTGACAAAAATCAGACCCATGGTCTAAAAATGATTTGGGCTCTAATCGGTTTTATGTGTTTGTCAGCGTTGTATAATTTGCAAAATTTCAGAACGAGCACATTTTTGTATTCATTAATGTTTATTTTTACATTCTTGCTATATACAAGAATTTTAAAACCCACTGAAGATTTATTTTACAAGTTAGTCAAACTTATCAGATGGATAGTATTTGTGTATTCAATAGTTCTAATACTACAACAAGTTTCTGTGCTGATAGGATTAGAAATGGTTTTCAATAGATGTTGGATTTTTCCAGACAATCGCTTTAAGTTAAATTCCTTAGCTATAGAGCCGTCTAATATTGGAGTTATACTACCTTTGTTGATGTTCACATATATCAAGCTACAGGAAATGTTGCTACATAAGAAATATGACTTCAAAGAAATAAAATATGACTGGAAAATATGGATATCTTATAGTTATACTATGCTAACCTGTGGATCTATGTCAAGTGTACTTGCTTATGCAATTATGCTTTTATATTTTGCATCCTTACGCAATATTTTCAGGGTAGGAATATTTGCAATCCTAGCTTTAGTAGCTGTTGCCTATTTTGATGCGTCCATTATAGAACGCATTAAATCTCTTTTCGATGTAACTACAACTTTAGATGTTACTAATATACATGAAGTGGATTCATCATCATCAGCAAGAGTTTCGCCATTTATCATATACTTCTTAGAGTTCGATCCGTTAAATATGCACACATGGTTTGGTTATGGTTGTGATTATGGATACACTCATCTAACTTTAATGCTTTTAGGGTATTTACCAGAAAGTAATCAGGGTATAGGTGGGTTCATAAACTACATTTATGATTATGGAATGATTGCAGGTATTTTGGTTTTGATTCTTATCATGGAACTAACGAAGAAGACTGGTTTCTTCTTTTTATTCCTTTTCCTTACATTAGTTACCGTATTTCCCTTTAATCATTATGTTTTCTGGTTATATTTCATCTTACTTTACACAGTTAGAAGATTTGAAGATATAAAAATAAATCATGTTGCTACAAATTATAGTCGAGCTTTCAATTCTAAATATATATCTCATAAATGAATATGCAGATGATTAGTATGTTCACATGAGAAGAGTGAATACACTCGTGCGTATAAGCAAACGCTCTTGCATAAAATGTGTGTGTTCATACCTTTATGTGAAATTAGCTCAAAAGTAATGATTAATTAAATGTAGAACAGGCTGTTACAAGCCTAAAACAGCACTATTAATTTTCGTATGAAATATGCTTTAATATTTACCTATCAAAAATTCGTTTCTTCTGACGGAGTTTTCAATCAGGCAATGAGTTGGAAACAGGGGCTCGAGCAACTTGGGCATACAATAGATCTCATTAATAACTGGGATAATTATGATTGGAAGAGTTATGATGCTATTATACTTTTCAGTTTTTCACCATATTTGGTCGATGCTGTAAGATGGTTGTATGACATCAACCCCAATATAGTTTGTGCTCCAATTTTCGACCCGGAGCATAGTCTCCTGGCCTATAAAATATACTCCAGATGGGGATGCGAAAAGTTGAAACTGACCAATAAATATACTCTGTTCCGTAGCGTAAGGAATAAAATAAAAATATTTCTGTGTCGCTCTAACTATGAGAAAGAAATGTTGTGTAGGGTCTTTGGTATAAATCCTGAGAAATGCCGTATAGTCCCTCTTGCTTATAAAAAGGCAGTCGTCGATGAAGATATAAACATGAACCGAGAAGGCTTTTGCTTACATGTTAGTTTGCTTCTTGATCGTAGAAAAAACGTTCATCGGCTGATAGATGCTGCAAAAAAATATAATTTTCCTCTTGTACTTTGTGGTAAAGTTAGAAGCAATAAAGAGAAATATATTTTGGATTCATGGATAGGAGGAGCTAAGAATATAGACTTTAAAGGATTTGTCAGCAACGAGGAATTAAAATCGCTTTATCATAATGCTAAAGTATTTGCATTGCCTAGTATTTATGAGGGAGTCGGTCTTGTAGCTCTCGATGCGGCAGCATGTGGTTGTGATGTCGTTTTGACGAATATAGGTGGTCCAAGAGAGTATTATAATGGCTTAGCGGAATTTGTAAATCCAAACGATATTGATGAGATTGGAACCAAGATTACGTCTGTGCTAAATGGTAAAACAAATCAGCCAGCTTTGGCTCTTTTTGTAAGAGAACATTTCTCACTAAGCACAACCTGTAAGCTTTTAGAAGCAGCTCTTAACGATGCTAAAGCATAAGTGAAAGAAGTGCCTAGAAGAGATAGAATTGATGCAAACTAAGAAAAAGTTATATGCGACTTTTAGTTGATTGTCATGTTTTTGACGGAAAATTTCAAGGTACGAGGACATATCTTGAAGGACTTTACCGGTGCTTGACACAGCATAAAGATATTACATTCTACTTCGCAGCGCATGATTTGCAGAACTTAAAACGAGTGTTTGGCGAGGGAGAAAATATATTATACGTCAAGTTAAAGCATACTGGGAGTTTAGGGAGACTGATGCTAGATTTCCCTAAAATTATAAAGGAGAATAACATTGACTATGCGCACTTTCAATATATAACTCCTTTCTGCAAAACGTGTAAAGAGATAGACACTATACATGACTTGCTCTTTATGGACTATCCTCAGTACTTCTCCATGGGCTATCGGCTAAAAAATACTTTTTTCTTTAAACGGTCGGCAAGAAGAGCTGATATAGTAATGACTGTATCAGAATATTCACGAGAGAGAATTAACCATTGGTTTGACATACCAAAAGCGGATATTCATATAACGGAGAATGCAGTCCTGCCAATATCTAATACTATTGCCATTCCTGATGTTAAGAGGAAATACGGACTTGACAAGTATGTTCTCACTGTCAGCAGGATTGAACCGAGGAAGAATCATTTGATGTTGCTTGAAGCTTTTGTTGAGATGAAGCTCTATGACAAGGGATATAAGCTTGTAATGATAGGTACTCCTGATTTGAAATACACGTCGTTTCAAACTTATTATAACGGCTTGGTAGATAATATCAAGTCATCTATCATGATAAAAAGTGTGTCTTTCTCCGATCTCGTTGGGTTGTATCAAAACGCATCTTTGTTTGTATTTCCATCATTGGCAGAAGGGTTTGGCATACCACCATTGGAAGCCATTGAATATGGTTGTCCTGTGCTATGCTCGAATGCTACAGCTATGAGAGAATTTGGATTGCCACAAGACATGACCTTCAATCCAAATGATAAGGTAGAAATGAAAAGCAAGATGAAGATGATGCTTGACAAACCTATAAAAATCGACAAAGCAGACATAGAAAGAAAATTCAATTGGAAGCACAGTGCTGATATACTCTATAATGAGTTGATTAAAGACTTTCACGCCATGCGTACCCCCCCCAGAGACTTCAGTTCGCTGCCTAAACAAGAAACGTAAAATGTAGGCGACTTCTCATAGTCGCCTAAACAAGACAACTATGAGAATATTACACTATTCATTGGGATTACCACCTTATAGAAGCGGTGGCTTAACAAAATACGCTACTGACCTGATGATGGAGCAGGTCAAGGAAGGACATAATGTTAGTTTGCTATATCCAGGAGGAGTTGATTTCACATTAAGAACGAGAATTATTGTGAGGAAACCTTGTAATGGAATAATGCCTTATGAGATAATGAATCCTTTGCCTGTACCTTTATATCATGGGATTTGTTCACCACAAAAGTTTATTCCTAAAAAGAATGACAGCAAAATATATGTTCAGCTTCTTGACAAAGTTCAGCCAGAAATTATACATCTACACACACTCATGGGCCTTTCCGAGAATCTGCTTTTTGAAGCTAAGAAAAGAAACATAAAAATTGTATTCACAACACATGATTTCTTTGGCTTATGTATGAAGTGCACCTTTATTGATTTAAAAGGTGAACTTTGTAGCGGACCTACTCCAGAAAGGTGTGCATGGTGCAATCAAAATGCTAAAAGCATAACCTTTTTACGATTCAGAAATCAGCCCATTGTCATCAATCTCAAGAATCAACTGCACAAGAGCTATCAAGAGTCTGATAATAAGCAATCGAAAATGGATGCTATTGATAAATTTGACTCAAGAAAGAATGATTATCAAACAATAATAGAATATTATAAGTCGCTGTTTGAATATGTAGATTTATTCCATTTCAATAGTAGTGTAACAGAAACAATCTATAAGAAATATCTGAATAACATTAGAGGTCAGGTTGTGCCTATTTCCAATTCTAATATAGGAGATAATAGAAGGAGAGGCTTTTTTGATGGTAAAACACTAAAAATGGTGTACATTGGCCATACTGATATTTTTAAAGGCTTTCCTCTATTAAAATCTATGCTTTTGGAGTTGTCACAGTACGACTGGCAACTTGATGTCTGGGGTGGTAATGAAGGATTTGATCCAGATTCAAAGAAAATCATATACAGAGGTAGATATACAGCAAGTGATTTTGAAGGAATATATAAGAATACCTCTTTGGTTATTGTGCCTTCTTTGTGGTATGAGACCTTTAGCTTTGTAACACTGGAGGCAATTTCTTATGGAGTGCCAGTATTGGTATCCAACAATGTAGGAGCCAAAAGTATTGTTGCTGATTATGACTCTTCATTCATATTCAATACTAATAAGGAATTAAAATACAAATTAGAGATGATTATGCAGGACAGATCTGATTTGTTAGCATATCATAATAAGATACTATCTCTACCTTGGAATCACAGCATAGCAGAACATTGTAAAGAAATTGAAAAGAAAATATATGGTTGGTCGATTTAATATTTTAATTTGTTGCCTCGTATTGGCAATCCTACCAACTACTCTCTACGGACAGCAGAACGATGTGATAATTGGAACCTACTATTTTGGAGGTTGGGCTGGGCATAAGATATGAAGTAAAGCCTGGGATAATAATGCCCCAATGAGCTCAACAGAGAAGCTGGAAACGCAATTTGCTAACCGTATGCCAATTTGGGGATGGCGGGAAGACACTGATGCCATCATGAAGAAACAGATAAATATAGCATCGAAAAATGGTATTGACTGTTTCTTTTTCTGTTGGTATTGGGCGGACAATGGAAAAGCTATTAACGAGAAGGAAATTGCAAATAGAGATTTACACGACAGCTTGAGACGATTCATGAAAGCAAAGAACAATAAGAAGATGAAGTTTGCTTTGTTAATAGCGAATCATGGTGGTTCTCTCATAAATGGCAGTAAAAATTGGAAAGCTGCTGTAGATTATTGGAGAAAAAATTATTTTAATCATCCATGCAATTTAAAATTCAATGGTTGTCCTGTAATATCAGTATTTGATTCCAAAGCTATTGTACCTTTATTAAAGATGTAAGAAATGAAGCCATTAAGAATGGTTACCCAGGTATATATATTATATCATGTGGCTATCATAGTGATGATTTTGATGCTAATTCTTGGTACAATATTAGAGAGGCAGAGCCCGGCGGCTCAATAGAACGATCTTATCTTAGTTATATTAAGTTTATAGAATATGTTTGGGACTCTAAGAAAGGTGAAAAGAATATTATACCCAATGTTATGGTTGGCTGGGATCAGAGACCTTGGGACAATAAAAATTCTACTCTTTATTTCACCCAGAAATCCCCAACATTGTTTTACAACCATCTTGATAGCGCATTCAGGTATGTTTTAAAAATGACACCTAAAATTGTTTTAATATATGTATGGAATGAATTAGGTGAAGGTGGATATCTTGTCCCTACAGCAGAAGACCCCCTTAGGGTTATATCTACAACAAATAAAAAAAGTAAAGAATAAATATAATAAAATAAAAAAAGCAAAGATGAAGATTGCATTTGTCAGCGTCCGTGGTATTCCAAATAACTACGGCGGTTTTG
>CAZFFA010000108.1:0-8871 GCA_964517955.1 uncultured Jutongia sp.
ATGTTTCATGACGCATTGGTGCCTTTCGCAGAAAGGCGGGAAATAATTATGAGAATTAATGGATTAAATGGAACAGATATGCAGCCGGGAACTATGGGAATGACGCAGGCAAATGATCCTATAAGTAAAAATATTCAGAACCAGATCGCGAATGCGCAGCAGAAGTTACAGGACTTATCATCGAATGAAGAAATGTCATTGGAGGATAAGATGAAAAAGCGTCAGGAAATACAGAGGGAGATTGCGAGTCTCAATCAGCAGCTAAGAAAACATCAGATTGAGCTGAAAAGAGAGCAGCAGAGTAAAAATTCATCGTCAATGGATGATGTGTCTGCCGGTACGAAAAATATATCTGTAAATAAAGGTACAGGAATGTCTCAGGAAGGTATGCAGGCGATGATTTCCGCAGATTCATCTATAAAACAGGCAAAGGTACAGGGAAATGTTGTGACACAGATGGAAGGAAGGGCTGGTGTGCTTGAATCTGAGATAAAGCAGGATGCAGGCAGAGGAAATATTGAAAAGAAAGAGGCAGAGTTGGAGGAGTTGCGGGCAAAAGTTCAGTCTGCAACAGCCGCCCAGATATCTACCATAGCAGAAGCAGACAAATCTGTGAAAGAGGCAGCAGATGCAGAGAATAATACAGACACAGATGAGACAAAGCGGAATGAGACAGAAAAATCACAGGAAAATGAAGATGTCATTACAATAAATTCTGCAGAGAATACAGGTGTAAAAGAAGAAAAGAAAACTGCAGCAACTGTAGAAAGCCCTGCATTAAAAGACCGACAGAATGTAACACAACAGGTAGTATATACACCGATAGATGTTCGTTTATAGTTTTTAAATTACATTTTATAAAATATCCTGAATTGCTAATAAATTTCATAGTAACTTCAAGTTCCGCCTGTATTTTATTATAATGGAACAAGAGGTGACAATATTATGGAAAATGAAAATAGGAATTCAAATATTCTTGAAACAATGCCTGTGGGTTCTCTTTTTATTAAAATGGCAGTTCCGGCAGTATTATCCCAATTGATAAATATTTTATACAATCTGGTAGACAAGATGTTTATTGGGCATATGGAAAACGGAGGCGCACAGGCTCTTGCAGGGCTTGGTGTAACAACACCTGTTATTCTGTTTTTGTCGGCATTTGCTGCACTTGTGAGTATGGGAGGAGCACCCAAAACGGCCATTGCACTTGGCAAAAATGATAAAGATATGGCAGAACGCATTATGGGAAGCTGCATGGCACTTTTGATTATCATATCAGCTCTGCTGACTGCAGTAATGCTGATATGGGGAAAGGATATTCTGCTGGTATTTGGTGCCAGTGAGGATACAATAATATATGCTGTAGAGTATATGCGGATATATTGTCTTGGGACGGTTTTTATACAGTTGTCACTAGGGCTGAATACATTTATTACCACACAGGGATTTGCAAAGATAAGTATGATAAATGTGGCAATTGGTGCAGTGATAAATGTAATACTTGATCCGGTTATGATATATTGGTGTAACTTTGGAATAAAAGGGGCGGCAATAGCGACAGTAATTGCACAGGCAGTTTCATGTATTTTTATTGTGAGATTTTTATTGTCTGAAAAAAGTGTAATAAAATTAAAGAAATCATATATACGGACAGACTGGAAATTATTGCTCCCATGCATATTGCTTGGGGCATCTCCGGCACTTATGCAGATAACGGAAAATATGGTAGCAATCAGCTTTAATACCGTATTACAACGTTTTGGTGGCGATATAGCGGTTGCATCAATGAGTATATTAAATTCCGTTATGCAGTTTGTTATGCTTTTACTGCCTGGACTGGTGCAGGGAGCTCAACCGATATTAAGCTATAATCTTGGGGCGGGGCTTATAGAACGCGTCAGGAAAACATTTCAATACCTTTTGCTTTCATGTGTTACAGGAAGTTGTATCATTTGGGCGGTATGTATGGCTTTTCCAAAGAGTATTATTGGAATATTTACAAACAATATAACACTTAGAGAGTATTCTGTAACACCACTTCGGACATATCTTTGTCTGCTTTGCATTTATGGAATACAGGTTGCGTGTCAGTATAGCTTTGTTGCACTTGATCAGGCAAAAACAGCTATTTTTTTAACTATATGGAGAAAGATTATTTTACTTATTCCGTTAATTTTTCTTTTGCCTCATATTGTTCCTGATTCAACTATCGGAGTGTTTTTGGCAGAGCCGATTGCGGATTTCATAGCGGTTTGTACGACAGGAACATTGTTTTACCGATATTATCGAATGCAATTAAATAAAATCTAAAAATTCTACAAATTCAGATGTTTCCTAATTTTCAATCAGAGTTTTTGGTTATATGCTTCAATTGTATTAATTTTTGTGAGTTAATTTTCGTCTTAAGCATCGTATTTACATAGGATAATTTGCTATGCTACAATAATAGACAAAACATTGGACAGGGTAAATTCAAACTTGTGGAGGTAAGCAATGGACGAGATATGGAATACACTTTATAATGAAGCACTAAAGGTTTTGAAACCACGAAAAGTATCAGAAATGCTTGAAACGGCAGGTGTTGCGGCGGCAGTGGAATCAATATCCGGTAAAATTTATGTTGGTGTTTGTGTTGACGGTGGCTGCACGCTTGGAATATGTGCCGAACGAAACGCAATTTTTAATATGCTCACAAATGGAGAGGATGCGATAAAGCGGGTAGTTGCAGTGAACTGGGATGGTAAGGTATTGGCACCATGTGGTGCCTGCCGAGAACTTATGACGCAGCTTATGCCTGATAATTATAGAGATATTGAAGTGATGATGGATTATGAAAATGGTGAAGTTGTGACACTTGGAGAACTTACACCTAGATGGTGGATTTAAATTAATTTAACAAGCAACAAAGCAATGAAAAGATATCTGAGTATCATAAAGAGTAGAATAGTTAGTATTTAATGGAGAATAATCATTATGATTAGAAAATTACAGAAAGAGGACATAAATGATATCGCTGATATATGGTTAGATACCAATCTGAAAGCACATTATTTTATTCCTGCTCAATACTGGAAAACCAATTTTGAATTAGTGAAAGAAATGTTGCCGCAAGCAGAAGTTTATGTATATGAAAGTAATAAAAAAATACAAGGATTTATAGGGCTGAGCAACGAATATATAGAAGGCATTTTTATTACTGACAAAGTGCAGTCGCATGGTATAGGTAAACTTTTGCTGGATTACGTAAAGAATCGAAAAAATAAATTGATTTTAAATGTATACCAGAGAAATACACGAGCGGTGCAATTTTACCAAAGAGAAGGGTTTGAAATTCAACGCGAAGGTCTGGATGAAGATACTGGTGAGACGGATTATGTAATGATGTGGCAGTAAATTATGATTGATGATGAATGCGAGGATTCTATTTTGTGAAATTCTTATTGACTCTACAACTGTTGTAGAGTTTATGATATATTTATATCAGATAAGAAAGAGGAATTTGTTATGGAAAAAAATCTTACGACTGGCAGTGTATTTAAAAATGTTATTTTATTTTCGCTGCCGTATTTGCTTTCCTATTTTTTGCAGACGCTTTATGGAATGGCAGACTTGTTTATTATTGGACAATATGACTGTGTAGCAAGTACTACTGCGGTATCTGTCGGTTCACAGATTATGCATATGATCACCGTTATGATTGTAGGTCTTGCTATGGGTACAACTGTCAGCATTGCACAGGCAATTGGAGCAAATAACAGGAAACAGGCATCTAAAGCTATTGGTAATACGATAATTCTGTTTATGGGAGTGGCTATCATTGGAATGGTATTGCTGCTTATATTGGTACACCCTATTGTATCAGCAATGTCTACCCCTGCGGAGGCTGTAAAAGGAACTGTAACATATCTGACAATCTGTTTTATTGGCATTCCGTTTATTACAGCATATAACATCATAAGCTCTATTTTCAGAGGTATGGGAGATAGTAAGAGTCCGATGTATTTTATTGCTGTGGCATGTGCTGCCAATATTGTGTTGGATTACCTTTTTATGGGTGTTTTTAAACTTGGTCCTGCTGGTGCTGCACTTGGAACAACCATTTCTCAGGCAATCAGTGTGCTGGTCGCTTTGATTGTGATTATAAAACGAAAGAGCATTGTTCTTATTAAGACAGATTTCAAACCTCACAGGCCGGTGATGGGGAAAATACTGTCTATCGGTATTCCCATTGCGGTGCAGGATGGTTTGATTCAGATTGCTTTTATCGTGATAACGATTATTGCAAATCAGAGAGGGTTAAACGATGCTGCCGCCGTAGGCATTGTAGAAAAAATTATAAGTTTTCTGTTTCTGGTTCCGTCTTCCATGTTATCTACCGTTTCCGCTCTTGGAGCACAGAATATTGGAGCTGGTAAGCAGAAACGTGCAATTGAAACCTTGCGATATGCTGTGTTGATTGCAGTTGGATTTGGAATATTAGCAACGATTACAATTCAATTTACTGCCGGATCGATCGTATCTTTATTTACAGATGGGAATACATCAGATGGTGCAGAGGTGATACGGCTTGGAAGTCAGTATTTGAGAGGTTATATCTTTGATAGTATATTTGCAGGGATTCATTTTTGCTTCAGTGGTTATTTCTGTGCCTGTGGAAAGTCAGGACTGTCATTTTTGCACAATATTCTGGCAATTGTAACGGTTCGTATTCCCGGCGTGTATCTGACCTCACGGATATTCCGTACAACATTGTTCCCGATGGGACTTGCAACAGCAGCCGGTTCTTTGTTATCTGTGCTAATCTGTGTGATTGCATTTTATGTGATACGTCAAAAAGAATCTGTGCGGAAGGGAGTGTGAGAATATGGACAGAAAAGATTTCTTTTCTATAGGAGAAGTATCAAAACTTTTTCATATCAGTGTCAGCAGTCTGCGGCATTATGAGAATATTGGATTGCTTCATCCGAAATATATTTCACCCGATACCGGATATCGTTATTATGGAACCGAACAGTTTGAGGTGCTTAACACAATACGATATTTGAGAGTTTTGGATATGCCATTGACGGAAATAGAAGATTTTCTAAAAAACAGGGAAATTAGTAATATTGAAGAAAAACTTATGCAGCAAAAAAAGATTGTTTTGGAAAAGCAACAGGAATTAAGGCGCATTGAACAAAAAATAAATCACCGTTTAAATTGTCTGTCTAAGGCGCAGAGTATGCCGTTAGATACCGTGACATTAGTTCATTTTCCTGCATGCCGTGTTGTATGGGTGAATACTTCGTTAAAAATAGAAGATTCCCAGGATATGGAAGCTCCCATCAGAAAACTGGATCAATCCAGAGCGGAGGCGGTTGTGTTTCTTGGTAAGGTTGGGCTCGGAATCTCGGCAGAGCATTTGCAGGCAGCAGAATATAAGAAATATGATGGCATTTTTTTAATACTGGATGATGAAGATATCTATGATGGGGAAACGATTTTCATGGAAGAAACATTGTGCGTCCGGTTGAGCTTCCGGGGCAGCCATGCGGAAGCTCCTATGCAGTATAAAAAATTATTAGATCATATTAAAAAGCAACGAATGCAGATTATTGGGTTTTCTCGTGAAATTACACTGATCGACTATGGCATTACAAATGATAAGGAAAAATTTGTGACGGAAATCTGCATTCCTGTAAAGTGTGATTAATTGTAGAGTAGAATCGAAAAAATATTAAAAGGAGTGCAGTTTTCGGTAGAGTGTATCTCTGAATACTTGTTAATTAAATAGAAATATGCTATGCTTTAAAAATAAAAATTGATTATAGATATTTATTCTATAATTAAGGGGGCGGCACTAAATATGAAATATAATCTGCCGGATCGTATCTTGAGGGAGCTTTCTTATTTCGCGCAGAAGTATTGTATCACAAAAATCATACTGTTTGGTTCACGTGCACGTGGCACAAATACAGAAAGAAGTGATATAGATATTGCGGTATATGGTGGAGATTTTGATTGTTTTTATTGGGATGTTAAGGAAAAGATACATTCGCTGCTGATGTTTGATATTGTACGAGCAGATGTTGCAATTTCAGATGAATTGAAACAGGAAATAGAAAAGGATGGGGTTACAATTTATGAAAAAACTAGATAACTTTACAAATTGTTTGTCTATATTGGCAAATGCCGATTTTAAACTTGCAGAAACGAATGATATATACCGAACAGGAATTATTGGACAGTTTAATCTTACCTTTGAACTCGCCTGGAAAGCGTTACAGGAAATTATGAGGATGCATGGTGTGGAGGGGGCTTCTACAGGGTCTCCTCGTGAAATTCTACAACTTGGTTATAAAATTGGATTTATCAATGATGCAGAGGTATGGCTGCTTATGTTAAAAAAACGTAATACCTCTGTTCATATATATAATGAAGATGAAGTTGATGAAATGATTATGCTGATACATGACAGTTTTATTCCGGCTTTTATTGTTCTTAAGGATATGCTGGTAAATAAGTTTGATGAAGCCGAAAGTGATTGGATGTAATATAATGGTTACTGTTTCTGATATTCATATCCATGCCAGGAAAAGGACTTAGCTTACAAAAGAAGAGGATGAGGCGTCTGCAACAACACCGATTGAAGAACTGCTAAATGTTTGTAATAGTTCAGCCATAAATATAATAGGCAATATTTGAGCATGCTCATTATATTGCCTATTATATTTTTATGGCTGAATTTTTACAAATATTGAGATAATATCTAATAACCCTATTGACTTACTAGGAATTGTATGATATTATTTCAGCATCAGGTTGTTAAGGAAGAAAACGGAGGTTTATTATGAAAAAGATAGCAACACAATTAACAGATTTAATTGGAAATACACCATTATTAGAATTAAGCAACTATGAAAAAGAAAATGATTTAAAAGCAAAGATAATTGCAAAATTAGAATATTTTAACCCATTGGGTAGTGTTAAAGACCGTGTCGCATATGCTATGATTGAGCAGGGTATCAAAGATGGCAAGATTAATAAAGATACAGTCATTATCGAACCGACAAGTGGGAATACAGGTATAGGACTTGCTTTTGTTACAGCAGCAAAGGGATTACATCTTATCCTTACAATGCCAGATACAATGAGTGTTGAGAGAAGAAAGATTGTGTCTGCTCTTGGCGCAGAGATAGTTCTTACACCAGGTAGAGACGGTATGAAAGGTGCCATTAAGAGGGCTGAAGAATTAAAAGAAGAATATGGCAATGCATTTATACCACAGCAGTTTGAAAATGAAGCAAACCCTGATATCCATAAAAAGACTACAGCTTTGGAAATCTGGAATGATACAGATGGAGAGGTTGACATCTTCGTATCGGCTGTAGGAACAGGTGGAACTGTTACAGGAACAGGTCAGGGACTTAAAGAAAAGAATCCTGATGTGAAAATTGTTGCAGTTGAACCTGCAAGTTCACCAGTTCTTTCAGGTGGAAAGCCTGGACCTCATAAGATTCAGGGTATCGGAGCAGGCTTTGTACCGGATGTACTTGATATGAATCTATTGGATGAGATTATTACCATAGAAAATGAAGATGCATTTGAAACATCAAGAAAAATTGCAAAGAGTGACGGTCTTTTGGTTGGTATTTCATCAGGTGCTGCAATTCATGCGGCAACAGAGCTTGCAAAGAGACCTGAAAATGCAGGAAAGAGTATTGTAGTATTACTTCCAGATACAGGAGAAAGATATCTTTCAACTTCTTTATTTACAGTTGAGGAATGATTATTACTGCACAGCAAATATTGATGAATTGAGGTTTTCTTATGCATAGCAGGAAGAAATTACTACTTGCGATTGTCATGCTTCTGGCTGTATCACAGGCAGGATGTGGAGAAAACAAAAAAGATACGATTAGTATTACCAATGTTTCGTATGATCCGACAAGAGAATTTTATGAGCAGTACAACAAAATGTTTGAAAAATTCTATCTGGATAAGTATGGGAAAAAAGTAAATGTGATTCAGTCGCATGGCGGTTCCGGCAGTCAGGCAAGGTCAGTTGTTGAAGGCTGTAATGCTGATGTTGTTACACTAGCTCTGGAGCATGATATTTAGCTTATTGAAAATACAGGTCTTATTGATAAGGGCTGGAAAGATGAATTTGCTGATTCGAGTGCCCCATACACATCTACAATTGTTTTTCTTGTGAGAAAAGGGAATCCTAAGGATATTAAAGACTGGGATGATCTTTTGAAGAAAGGAACAGAAGTTATTACACCTGATCCCAAAAGCAGTGGCGGTGCCTGCTGGAATTTTCTTGCGGCATTAAGCTATGCTAAAAATACATTACATAATAAAGTTAAAGAAAATGAATTTATGAAGAAACTTTATTCAAATGTTTCGGTCATGGATTCAGGAGCAAGAGGCTCTACAACGACATTTGTAGAAAATGGCAATGGCGATGTTCTTATAGAATGGGAGAATGAAGCTATCATGACTATGGAATCATATCCCGGAAAGTATGAAATGATTACACCATCTGTAAGTATACTTGCACAGCCAAGTGTTGCAATTGTAGATGACAATGCGAGAGCTAATAAAACAGAAAAGATAAGCAAAGAATATCTTGATTATCTTTACAGTGAGGATGCACAGAAGCTGATAGCCAAAAGTGGTTTCAGACCATCCAGTGAAAAGATTTTAAAGAAATTTTCAGATAAGTTTGATCTTACGATTAAACTTACGACAATAGATGATTATGGTGGATGGGATGAGGCTTATCAGACGTATTTTGATGATGGTGCACTGTTTGATAAGATATATAATAATTGACTAAAACTTCCCATAGCAAAATGGGATGAGTTCCTTGAAAATTCAATAATACAG
>CAZFFA010000109.1:0-449 GCA_964517955.1 uncultured Jutongia sp.
TCAGGACACTGGTAGGCATCATTTTGGCCCCTGCGTATGCAATAGCATCCAAGTAAGCCCTCAATGGATACTTCAACATTTTATTCACCTTCCATCTTAAAGTGAGAATTCCTTTTGCATGTTTCCAACCCCTACGCCTATTAAAGAAATCGTCATTCAACCGGAATTTAAACAAGTATTCTGGTAGATTCGCAAATCGGCAACCATTAGCAAAACCATTTGCCCACATCATGGTGTCCTCACCGAAGTAAGTATCCAGAGAGTATAGTCCAGCTTTCTCTATGTAGCTTCTACGAAACATGACTGTCGGGTGAATCATACAGTCTCTTATCATAAACTGTTGCCAGCAACCCTCATGCGTTTCCGGCATTTGCTTACGATAGAACTCACTCCCGTCCGACTTTATCTCAATAGCCCATGTACCAAGACATTCCGTTTCGGGATGAGCA
>CAZFFA010000109.1:459-1388 GCA_964517955.1 uncultured Jutongia sp.
GATGAGCATCCATATACGCTATCTGTTTTTCAAATCTTTCAGACAGCGAAATATCGTCGGCATCCATTCTTGCGATATACTCATATCCCAAAGGCATAACAACAGCCAACAAATCGTTCAGAGATTGAGCCAGACCTTTATTTTCATCACGACGATATATATGCACACGTTCATCTTTAATATTAGAGAGATATTCATCTACATCCGCCTGCACATAACCATCGTATTGAATATAGAAATCAAACACATTATATGTTTGACATAATATACTCTCAACAGCCAATCGAACATATTGTAGCACATCACTCTTATAGAGTGACATAATAACAGCGAGATTACTCATAATCAATCAGCGGGTAATTCGAACTCACATATAAAATGTCTCTCCCGTTTTTCCACTGGAGGTAAATCCATATAATTCTTATACAAATTAGTTAGATATGTATGAGTGTCATTAGGGATATTCACTTCCAAACCCTCAAACACAGCTTTCTTTACGGGCACAAAAACACTCTTGTCAAAAATCTCACCATTGTAATATTTCCTGCCAGTCGGAATACCCCACGGGTGCCCATCCTTTGATGAAGCAACCAACTTATCAAACCAATGAATCCATTTAGCATGAGATGCAAAAGAGGTCAACTTTCCCAATGCCATCTTAATGTAATAGCGTTTTTTCAAGTCTGGATCTAGGAACATGTACTCCATCAGTTGTTGACTGGGATATTGTGCGTAAAGTCTACTGATGGAAATAAACTGTATTACGTTTGCAATAAACCCTTTGATTATTTGTCCAGCCTTTGATTTAGGAACAGCGTCAAGAGCAAATACATCCAAAAATATGCCTTTAGGGAAAGGAGTATTCAAATTATAAATCTCAACATCTTTTGAACGTTTTCTAAATATTTTCAGGAAAACCGTATTTGCAT
>CAZFFA010000109.1:1419-6723 GCA_964517955.1 uncultured Jutongia sp.
CTCATATTTTTCTCCTAATTCCCCTTTTTCCAACAATGTTATCAACTGGTTATAATCTTTTCTTGGCATCATGATATCCAAATCATCATCCCAAGGGATAAATCCTTGATGGCGAATAGCTCCCAAACACGTTCCACCCGACATCATATATGTCAAGTTATGTCTATCGCATAAGACAGATACATCTTTATAAATATCAAGAATCGCAGACTTTAATGATTTCGACTCATCGTCTGTCAATTCTCGCAAATATTGTGTTTTATGAGACAATTCACTCATCAACTGACTTTCTGATTTCATTTTTAACTATTTTTACTTGCCAAAATATCAAGAGTTCTATTGATTGCTTCTTTCATATCATATCGTGGCTGCCAACCAATATTTTTTAGTCTTGAGTTGTCTAGAATAGCCTGCATTGCCACCGAAAACCCTTTTCGCTCCGCTTCCGACGGCAGATCAAAAACGACATCCTTTCCTGCCCATTCGGCACAATAGTGAGCAAAATCCCTCAGATGAACATTACATGCTTCATTGGATATATTGTAAGCTACTCCTATTTCACCATACGCTAAAACGTACAACATAGCACTTACTGCATCAGCCACATAGGTATAAGAGAAGAATTGTTCACCCTTACTTTTAAGCACAATATCCTCCCCATTCAAAGCTTTTTTGATGAACTGAGAAGATGCCTTTGTATCACTCAACAGCATGGTTGGACCAAAGATTCGACTCAAGCGCACTATTTTCACCTTTGCATTTTTCTCTGCAATGTAAGATTGACATAGAGCCTCACTAACACGTTTAGACTCTGTATAACAAGCCCTCGCTGTTGAGAGATTCAGCAATCCTGTATAATCTTCAGTAAATACATCCTCGCCACGCGCGTTTCCATACACCTCTACAGAAGAAGGATAAAGTACCACAGCTCCACATTCCACTGCCTTTTGCAATGCATACTCGGCTCCTTTCACGTTAATCTCTATCGTTTCTATCGGATACTGAGAATATGCCATGGGGTGAGTGTTACTTGCCAAAGGGATGACATAATCCACTTCCAGGGATGCCGGAAGTGGTTGTCGTACATCCTGCTCTATAAACTGAAAATGCCTGTCATCATAATATTCTCCTAAACGAGAAACAGCTTTTTCCTTACTTCTTCCAACAGCATATATAGAGATTTCAGCACCTTTACTATTACAAGACATCAGGGCATCTATCAGATTGACCCCTATCAAACCAGTTGCCCCAGTAATCAAGAATCTTTTTCCACGTAGGGCTTCTACAATCTTGCTTGTGCAAATACCTTTAAGGTCTTCTATGTATAAAGAATGAGTTTTATCCATCATTTCAGCCAAGTGTCTTTATCCATCTTCAGATAACCTTTGAACATTTCCAGGTCATCCTTTGTTGTTAACTTAATATTCTTGTCAGAACCAGCAGCAAAGTGCAGAGTCTCACCAAGTTCCACCATCATGGTATTCGTGTATGCAGAACCATAAATACCAATCTCTTTTTCAAAAGCCTCATGATAGCCCCAGTCTAACCTTCCAAACTTATATGCCTGTGGTGTAGATACACGACGTAATGTCTCACGGGGGATGTATTGTTTTGTCGTAGTCTCATCCTCTGGGTTGATAACAAATATCTGCTCATTGTATGGAAGTGAAGTAACCCCGTTACCAAATTGTTTTGCTTTCTGTATGACATCGGTCAACACAGAATCATCCACCAATGGACGGATTCCGTCATGAATAATGATGATGTCATCATCTTTTGCTTTCCCTTCCAAATTATATACACCATTGCGAATGCTCTCTTGACCAGAGTTCCCACCAGAGACCACCCACTTCAGTTTGTCAATATTGAACTGATGGGCATATGCCCATAACACATCGTGCCACCCGTCAATACAAACCACTTCTATGGCATCTATCATAGGATGACGTTGAAAACCTTCCAGAGTATAAATAATGACAGGTTTATCATATACATTAATAAACTGTTTAGGGATATCCTGTCCCATTCTGCTGCCGGAACCACCGGCAATAATAATAGCAATATTCATTGTTATTTTTGATTTAGAATTTTTTTGTACAAATTTAAATATGTTTGAGCTGTATTATGTATGTCGTATTTTGAAAAAGAATTCTTTGCTGCAAGTCTCATCTTTTCCAAATCACCCTGAGGAATTGTCAAGAATCTCTTCATCGCATCATAAAAATCATCTTCAGAACTACTCTTCGACAAAACTCCGTTTTTACCATCTTCTATTACATTGACAATACCACCAACTGGAGAACATATAGGTATACAACCGACTGAAAGTGATTCCAATAGAGTCATTGGCAACCCTTCATATAAACTAGGGAGGCACATAGCATCGGCCTTAGCAAAAAACTCTAAGACATCCTTCCTAACACCCAAATAAACTATATTACCACTTATATGTTTTTTCAATTCTGTCCATAACTTCTTATCATGGACATCGCCTACAAGAAACAAGATTATGTCCTTATAATCATAAGACAATCTATGAAATACATTACATAGAACTATCTGATTTTTAACCGGGCTAACTCTACCTACGTGTACGAAAATTCTATTATATCCCTTACTACGATATTCATCAACGAGATTAGCTCCACCGATTATCTCTGGAGGCTGAATCCCATTTGGTATCATAAAACTATCACAACCATAAACTTCAGCAAATGACTTCTGAGAAGATGGAGATATCGTTATTGGTACAATCCATTTTTTTCTAAAACAATATTTTTCAAAGCCCAAAAATAGCTTGCCAAGTCTTCCGTGTTCTTTTGATGCATCTGTATGCACGGTATAAAAAAATTTAACTCTATTATGCAACAGCAGAATAGGAAAAATATAAAATAGGAAGTTTCTATGAATATGTACTACATCATAAGGTTCTAGTGAGATTAATCGACATATTTTGAATTCGTTGAGGAAAATATTCCATAGTGACATATTCTTCTTACTATTCAACAATATACGATGGACTTTAGAACTTACTTTGTAATCGAGACTGTTTTCTGGGGTCTCATCATAAAAAATACATAATGACACATCGTTTGATTCTGACAACTTATTAATGAGGCCACACATGAGCTCTCCAAGACCATCAATAATCAAAGATTCATGAATGTGAAGTATCTTCATATTAATCTACCTTAAAATTACGAAATGAGCGTTCACAGAAATACAGGGGAATGATATAAGGAAACAAGTCAACAAAACCCTTTCCGTTAACAGTGACAACATAGAAAAACAAGAATATAAATAAATAAATTCCTAGCTCTTTATTCTGTTTGTAGAGAGATTTTAGCATATATATATTATACAATAAAAAAAGAGAAAGACCCAACAAGCCAAAATAGAAAATCATCCTGATAAACCCTATATCAGTTCCCATATAATATCCTCCCGCATCATACCATTTGGCATCTCCGATAATCCAGGTAGACAAATCCGAGGGAAAAATATACATTTCCAACATATGTGCCCATGAATCTACATGAACTTCACCTGTTTCCTGTTTACTAATAAACATTTGGAATCCAAAATCTATTGCAGTTTTAAATTCTTCAAAAAAACCATACAATATTGTCGTAAAGGAAAAAACTATTATACATATTGTAGCAAATATGCTTACATATTTTTTTATTGTGATTTCACGCTGTAGAGTTCTAAGTGTAATTAAAATGATAGCAACTATAATACCTACTATTGTGGTACGTGCCATCATCATACCGACTGCAGCTATATATATAAAAGCTAATGTCCATAGAAACATTTTCAAGCTGTTCTTCTTCTCATAAAAAGAACTCATTAGTATTAAAATTAGTCCATGTATCACGCCAGATGTAAAGAAACTTAGACCAAATCCTAACAACCTATGTCCTTCAGTCCTATCCATGGATCTTAAAGCAATTTCATCATAGTGAACTACAGAAAACAAAAATTCATATAATGTAGGGTTAATCCACATTGCTAAAGCAAGGGTCAATTGAACTAACGCTGAGAACAACATCAATTTGACTATTAAGTGTGCATTTAAATAGCCCCATGTTTTCTTTATCAAATATGTCAAGAACATTGCACCAAAAAAATTCAAGACATTAATAATTCCCCACTTAATGAAATAAAAGTCAGTACTAGTATTAACAATTATTGAAAAAAACGAGATAAATTCAAGAGGAACAAATAAGTAAAGGATATTTTTTACAGATATACCATCAACCATCTCACGGCGCACTGTTGGGTAAACTACATATATTATAATCCCGACAATTCCCAATAGAACATTTGTACTTAGAGGAGAGAAACTATAATTAATCTGATAAAGATAGTTAAAGAAAAGTATAAACAGGAATATCTTTCCAAGAAATCGTAACATAATTATCCGCTCCTCCCTTTTTCTCTGACAACTTTTTCGCTAAATAACAAAAATGAAAATTATAAGACAGGATTATTTCCTTTAACAAATCTTTTCAAGATAGCAAGTAGAACCATAAATCTAATCCGGAATAAATCTCCACTATAAATCAAATAAAAGAAATTTGAAATAGAATAATTTTGTAAAGAAAGATACAAGCACTCTAATAATTTTATATTACCACGTGCTTTACTTAATGAGTTACGAGTGATACACTCACCGGATACTTCACTTTTAATTACTTCATCACTTTCTGTTTTACTAATATATAATCTTCGGCATCTTCGAGCAGTCTCATGCATTATCTTATCATATTTTGTGGTAATCTGTTCCCTAGACATTCGATATTTTAACAATACAATTGGCAAGTTGCAGAACGTTCCATAATCCATTAAATCAATCCATAGTTTATAATCCTCTGCATGGATAAAATTTTCATCATATTTAACATTATTGTTTTTTAAAACATCAGTCCTTAACATAACAGTAGGATGCATAAAACAAGAATGAATAAGAAGCTCTTTTTTTAATGATTCTGAAGTTCCTACATATCCAAACCTATTAGCAATTATTTCATTACCAAAAAATTTTTGTATCAAGGTTCCACAAACAACGCATTCAGAATGGCTTTCCATATACTCTAACTGGTTTTCGAATCTCTCTGGTAATGAGATATCATCAGCATCCATACGGGCAATATATTTTCCTGTTGCTAATTCGAGCCCCCGATTCAGTGTATATATAAGTTTTTTGTTTCCATCATTCTCAATATATTTTATGCGAGGGTCATCAAATGACAGAATCACAGACTTATTTTCATCTGTAGAAACATCATTAATAACCAATAA
>CAZFFA010000109.1:6733-8834 GCA_964517955.1 uncultured Jutongia sp.
CTGTTCAATAATGCTTTGAATAGCTTCTCCTATCGTTTTCTCCGCATTATATGCAGGAAGAATTACACTTATCTTTATCATATTATCCACGCCTTGAATGTATTTTTTCTCTTACAAACTGCAACATAGTGTTTCTTTCCTTTTTATTTAAGGCCAAAGTCGTAAAGGCTGCTACTTCTGCTATAACTGCGGTACAAGTAACCACTATGAGCCTAACAAAGCCTTCTGACAGGAACAAGTGCGGTATCAACGTAAAAATGAAAGATACCACAACCACAAGGAACAAAGATATTATAACATCCTTCATATACTGTCCAACTGAAAAAACTACCAAGGACCTTAATATTATTATACTTAACAACTGACACAATGCTGTTATGACGAATACAATTACAAAAGAAGTTTCTGGGGGAGCACCTTGTTTGTATGCCCAATATGACAGCGGAACCACAGAAAGTGAAACTATGCTATTAACAAGTTGATACTTCTTCATTTTCCCTGTTGCATGAACGACACCAGAAGTTGGCCCATTAAGATTACTGATGAAAGCGGTTATAAGAATCCAGAAAGTAAAAATGCCAGTGAATTTCGGAACATTTTCATTGAGCCATAATGTCAAAATGTAATTCATTTCTACAATAATGGGAAGAGCAAATATAAAAATTGCCATAAAACATAGTTTACTTGAAAGAAAAAAAAGCCATATTGTTCTTTCTAAATCACCTTGTGCATAAGATTTTATTATCTGTGGTCGAGTTGTCATACTCACATTACCAGCAAAACCATTTAATCCTCCCATCACTTGATATGAGATACCACGAGCAGCATTTACTACAGGTCCAAAGAATAAATTGATTACCATATTAATACCTTGCTCTTTCATCATGGCAGCAAATGTTCCAAATATATTCCAAGATGAAAATACAAACATAGACTTAAACAATTTCTTATCATAGAAACGCATTAAACGAATCTCTTTAAACTTAACATGAGCATATGTATAATAAGCTATGAAATCAAAAAGAACAACTATTACCATCAATACACCATATATCAACAAATGATCCCCTGGCATATATTTCATACTAATCGCAATCAAAAATTTCAAGAAGACATCTGTTAAGCTGATTAATGCATAAAAATTCAATTGTTCATGAGCGACAATTGCAGCAACATAAGGAACCTGGAATATATTTAACAATAGTGACAATACTGATAATTGGAATATCACTTGAGCAATGGACATTCTCTCGGAAGGCAAAACCATGTGAGAGTTTAAATACCATAATCCGATTGTCTCTGTAAGTATGACAATTATTAAACCCAGCAACACATCTATTTGCAATGAAGTTATATAAACCCTGCGGGCTCCATCATTTCCATTCTTTCCAAGTTCAAAATTAAAAAAACGCTGTATACATGTTGACATTGAGACATTCAAAAATGTAAACATCGTTACTAAACCACCAACAACCGAATATATTCCGAAGTCTACTACACCTAATGATGAAATAACTATTGTCGTTGTAAAGAGATTTACAATAAGAACTATTATCATTCTTATTGTTAGAACTATTGTATTTTTAGCTATCCGTTTATTATTTGAATAATAAATATCTTTTGTCATCGAATATAAGTGATTTCAAGATTGTAACTTTTTACTTAACATCCAATTATATACAGATTCACATGCCGTACCATTATCACAAACACCAAAATAATCCGAATAGAATTTCTTCACACGCTCCTTATATACATCGTAATTGAACTTTATTATGTTGTTGACTAGTTCAACTTGATTTGAAGAAAACATGAATGGCAAAGACTTTAAAGAAATATATAATCCCCTATCATATTCATCATAATCAGGGGCATAAATAAAAGATGGTTTACCTAAAAGTGCCATTTCAAATGGTGTAGAAGAATAATCTGAAATAAGTATGTCTGATGCACACATCAAGGGAATGATATCTCCCATTTCTGTTACGTCTATAACATTCTTATTCAGTAACAGCGAGTTTATATCAATGTTTTCAGATAAAAGACCTGGATGTAATTTAATCAAAACAAATACTTCTGTGCACTTTTGAGCAGAAATAAC
>CAZFFA010000110.1:0-8802 GCA_964517955.1 uncultured Jutongia sp.
GGCAAAAATGTATCCATGGGCCCAAATGTATCACTTCTTACACCTGTTCATCCTCTTAGATACCAGCAGAGAAATATTTATCAGCGTGAAGATGGAGTATATACTGACAAAGAATATGCCAAACCTATAACTATAGGTGACAACTGCTGGCTTGCAGGTAATGTTACAGTTTGTGGAGGTGTGACTATAGGAAGCGGTTCAGTAATTGGTGCAGGAAGTGTAGTTACACGTGATATACCAGAGGGGGTACTCGCAGCCGGTGTTCCATGCAAAGTTATAAGAGAGATTACAGAAGATGATGAGCTGGACATTTAAGAATATAATGTGAAATATGTGCTTAGAAATGGAGAAAATATGCTTACTATAGAAAGAGTAAATATAGAGGATGCAAAAGAGCTTCTAGAAATATACGCACCATATGTAGAAAATACAGCCATATCATTTGAATACACTGTTCCATCAATTGAAGAATTTAAGGGAAGAATAGAACAGATTTCAAGTAAGTTTCCATATATAAAAGCGGTTGAAGATGGAAAAATAGTTGGATATGCTTATGCCAATAGCTTTAAAGGAAGAAAAGCATATGACTGGTCCGTTGAAACAACAATTTATGTAAAGCCAGACTGCAGGCAGTCAGGGATAGGAAGAAAGCTGTATGAACAATTGGAACGTTCACTAAAAGGTATGGGAATACTCAATATGAACGCATGTATAGCTTGTCCAGCAAAAGAAAGTTTTCATTTGAATGATGACAGTATACGTTTTCATACTGCGATGGGATTTTTGGAAGTGGGAAGATTTCACGATAGTGGATACAAATTTAATGAATGGTTTGATATGATATGGATGGAAAAAATGATTGGTGAACACGATGTAAAACAGCCGGATGTAAAATTTGGAGATTGGATTTTGATGTAAGATTCAGAAAGGATGATAAAAATGAGAAGAAAAGACAGAGAAGTTACAAACATTCAGGAGATTGCTGCTATTGTTGATAAGGCAAAGATTCTTCATCTTGGTATATTTGATGGAGACTATCCATATATCGTTCCATTACATTTTGGTTATGAGATGAAAGAGAATAAATTTGTGTTTTATATGCATAGTGCAAAAGAGGGACATAAGCTCGATGCTGTCAAAAAGAATCCAAATATATGTATTGAATTGGAAACAGACGTTAATCTGGTGTCAGGTTATGATGTACCTTGTATGTATGGTGCAAAGTATGGTTCATTTATAGGAAAAGGAACTGCTGAACTGGTTGATAATGAAGATGAGAAGATAAAAGGACTTAAGCTTCTTATGAAGAATCAGACAGGAAAAGATTTTGAAATAGATGGAAAAATGGCAGATACAGTTGAACTTATCAAAGTTAATTTAAAAGAATTTACAGCAAAGGCTAGAAGAAAATAAAGACATACATAAAATAAATGGATTTAATACAAAAGAAATGCTGAACTATTACTAAAATAATACAGTTTGAAAGGAATTTTATCATGGGTATTGGTGATATAATAATCAGAGAATACAAAGAAGAGGAACTTACAGAGCTTATTCGTATCTGGAATGAAGTTGTAGAAGACGGAGTAGCATTTCCACAGGAGGAACTTCTTGATGAAAAGACAGGAAAAGACTTCTTTGCCGGACAGACATATACGGCAGCAGCAATAGACAAAGTTACCGGAAAAATATATGGTTTATATATACTTCATCCAAACAATGTAGGCAGATGTGGCCATATATGTAATGCAAGTTATGCCGTAGATAAGTCTGCGAGAGGACTTCATATAGGAGAAAAGCTTGTTAAAGACTGTCTTGAACAAGGAAAAAAACATGGCTACAGAGTTCTTCAATTTAATGCCGTAGTAGCTTCCAATGTTCATGCAAGACATCTATACGAAAGACTGGGCTTCAAACAGCTTGGTGTTATTCCAGAGGGATTTCGTATGAAAGATGGTCATTATGAGGATATATGTCCGTATTATCATACTCTTTAGAAGTTGATTTTATAAGTAAAAATGTTAAGAGCTCTGTCTTTTTTGGGACAGGGCTCTTAATAAATTGAAGAGAGTATTTGGCAGGATAATTAATGCTATGATATACTTAAAAAAGTTTTTTATAAAAAGGGGGAGAATCAGTTGGCTGAGTTAGAAAATAGTAAAGATTTAATTAGTGTATTATGGAGTGGTGCAGATATACTTCGTTCAAAGATGGATGCAAATGAGTATAAAAATTATCTTCTTGGAATTGTTTTTTATAAATATTTATCAGATTCATTTTTAATCAAAGTATATGATTTGATATATGACGAAAAACCGGAATCGTTGAATGATGCATTATCGGTATATAAAGAAGCATTGGAAGATGAAAGTGCAGAAGAATTAAAAGAACAGATAAGATCAGAACGTCATTATATAATTGAACCTGAATTAACGTATACCTGCTTTGCAGAAGAAGCAAGAAATAATTCATTCAATCGTGAAAAGCTGCAAAAAGCGTTTAACAATATTGAACAAAGCGATAAATTATTTTCAGATTTGTTTACGGACATTGATCTATATTCTAACAGACTTGGCAATGGAGATCAAAAGCAGTGTGATACTATTTCAAGTTTAATAAAAGAGATCGATAAAGCTGATTTGCTGAATACAGATGAAGATGTATTGGGAAATGCTTATGAATATCTGATAGGTCAGTTTGCTTCGGAAACAGGAAAGAAAGCCGGGGAATTCTATACTCCGCAGGCAGTATCAAAGATTTTAACAAGGATTGCAATTACAGGGCAGGAGGAGAAAAGAGGTTTATCAGTATATGATCCATGTATGGGGTCAGGCTCTCTTCTTTTAAATGCAAAAAAATATGCAAAAGAACCAAGTTATATAAAATATTATGGTCAGGAACTAATGATGTCTACATATAACCTTGCAAGAATGAATATGTTTCTTCATGGAATTGTACCAGAAAACCAGATACTTAGAAATGGTGATACTCTTGATGGGGATTGGCCTACAGAAGAAGAAACGGATTTCAATATGGTTCTTATGAATCCGCCATATTCAGCTAAGTGGAGTGCGGCACCCGGCTTCCTGCAGGATGAAAGATTTAGTGAGTATGGTGTATTGGCTCCTAAATCAAAAGCTGATTATGCATTTTTATTACATGGTTTATATCATTTGAAGAATAATGGAACTATGGCTATTGTGTTGCCACATGGAGTATTATTCAGAGGGGCAGCAGAGGGAAAGATAAGAGAAAAACTGCTTCGGGCAGGACATATTTATGCAATAATTGGTTTACCTGCAAATTTATTTTATAACACATCAATACCTACATGTATCATCGTATTAAAAAAGCATAGGGATGGAAGAGATGTTTTATTCATAGATGCTTCAAAGAAATTTGAAAAGGGAAAGAAGCAGAATACAATGATAGAAGAGCATATAGATGCAATTATAGATTTGTATAATAAAAGAGAAACAGTTGATAAAGAGTCTTTCCTTGCAGAATTTGAAGATATTGAAAAGAATGATTTTAATCTAAACATTCCAAGATATGTAGATAATTTTGAAAAAGAAGAAGAAATAGATATAAAAAGTCTTTTAGATGATATGAAGAAAACAGATGAAGAAATAGAACGCACACAGAAAGAAGTAGTGTCATGTATTAAAGAATTAACATCTTCAGATAAAAATATTTTAGAATCATTGAATGAGCTTATAGATGTGATAGGGGGTGAGTGATATGGCAAGTCCAAAGATTAGATTTAAAGGTTTTGTGGATGATTGGGAACAGCGTAAGCTGGGAGAGTTGGGAGAAATAGCAACTGGTTCTACACCTTCAACTTCAAATTCTGCATACTATTCAGAGAATGGCATACCATGGGTTACACCAACAGATATTAATGCACTTACAATTTCAGATACACCAAGAAAACTAAGTGAGGAAGGTGCAAAAGTCGGTCGTGTTGTTCCTGCAAATACAATACTTTGTACTTGTATCGCCAGTATAGGAAAAAACACGCTACTTACGGTAAAAGGCAGCTTTAATCAACAGATAAATAGCCTTACTCCATATGATGAAAATGATGCTTATTTCCTTTTAACTGAAAGTGAAATATGGTCGAATATAATGAAGCGTATGGCGGCATCTGGAACAATGCAAATCGTAAATAAAACAGAGTTTTCTGAACTTAAAACAATGGTTCCGACTTTATCTGAACAACAAGCTATCGGCTCCTATTTCCGCAACCTCGACCACCTTATCACTCTTCACCAGAGAAAGTGCGATGAAACAAAAAAGTTGAAAAAATATATGCTTCAAAATATGTTTCCTGAAAATGGAATGAAAGTTCCGAAGATAAGATTTGAAGGATTTACTGACGATTGGGAACAGCGTAAGCTATCTGAAATAGCTGATAAGGTATCAGAAAAGAATAAAAATAACGAGTATAATGAGCCATTAACAAATTCTGCTGAACAGGGAATCATAAGTCAAAAAGATTATTTTGATAGAGAAGTAGTAAATGAAGATAATCTGGATGGATATTACATCGTTAGAGATAATGATTTTGTATATAATCCAAGAGTTTCTGTAAGCGCACCTGTTGGACCAATAAATCGTAATAGATTAGGAAGAAATGGCGTAATGTCGCCACTTTATACAGTCTTTAGAACTCATGATATAGATGCTATGTATCTTGAATATTATTACAAGACAACTAAGTGGCATTGCTTTATGAAATTGAATGGTGATTCCGGAGCAAGATTTGATAGATTTACGATTTCATCAACACTCTTTATGGAGATGCCAATACCTTATCCAAGTATTGAAGAACAGGAGAAGATAGGGGGATATTTTGATAGCCTTGATAACCTCATCACTCTTCACCAGCAAAAGTGCGATGAATTGAAAAAAATAAAAAAATATATGCTTCAAAACTTATTTGTTGATGGAGGAAAGTAGAAAAAATGGGAAAAGTTATATTATATCATGGAACTTCTGACATGATTGTTTCACCAGCTTATGGAAAAGGTGATGAAAAGCACGATTATGGAAAAGGGTTTTATCTAACTGAAAATGTTGGACTTGCTAAGGAATGGGCGGTATGTAAACCAAATGAGACAAATGGATGGGTTCATAAGTATGAACTTGACTGTGAAGGATTGAATATACTTGATTTTGAAAAGCTGGATGTTTTATCATGGCTTGCTGAGCTGATGAAACATCGTGATGCGGCTGATTCAAAAAGATACAGAATGTTAGCATCTAAGTTCATTGAAAAGTATGGAGTTGATACAGATGGATATGATGTTATAAAAGGCTGGCGTGCCAATGCGTCTTATTTTTATATTGCTAAAGAATTTGTAAGAGACAATATAGATATAGAAATTCTTGAAGAACTGCTTTCTTTGGGCGGTTTAGGGATTCAGTATTGTATAAAATCAGAGTTGGCATATTCAAAATTAAAGGAAATAGAAAATAGCATTATATCGGTAAATTATTCAGAATTTAATATTTTGTACAATAAACGTGATAATGATGCAAGACAGAAAATGAGAGATTTAGTTAATTCTGATGCAAATAAGGTTACTAATGTATTTAGTACATTGATTTAGGGGTGATATATATGAGAGCATATTCAGAGGCTTATTTGAATGATGTAGTAGAAAATCAGGGAAAATTATTTGATTTCATTGCGCAATCTTTTCCTAAAAATGATACAGAAAACTTCATAAATAATTATATGAAAAGTAAAACAAGAAAAAGCATAGATGAAGCACAGGCTTATGTAAATACTATGGATGCTAAGGAATTATGGTCATATTTTAAAGAGACGGATAATTATTCATTGGTACCGGGTAATGCTATGGGAGGATTTATGCCTGACTGGATAGGTGAATTTTATGCATATTATCAATGGTATTACAATGTTCCTAGTGAAGAAATTGTGGAGAAAATACCGGTTGATTTTTTAGAAAAGGCATATCATGGGCTTCACGATTTAGAGCTTGATCTGGCAGTCCAGAAGGTAGGTAAAGTATAATGAATATTATATGTTTTCACAATCCAGATGAGGAAAATGGATATCTTAGTAACTGGTATAAATCAGATTTCAATGTTAATGGAATTGATTTTTCTTCGATGGAACAGTTTATGATGTATAAAAAAGCAGTTCTTTTTAATGACGTATCGATAGCTCAACAAATTTTGGCAACTTCGGATGTTGCCTGTATAAAGAGGTTGGGGCGTAGTGTACGGGATTATAATGACCATATTTGGAATGGTGTGCGTCAGATTGTGGTATATGAGGGATTATCATCTAAGTTTGCACAAAATGAAGATCTTCTGATGAGGCTAAAAAGTACAAAAAATGCTGTATTGGCAGAGTGTGCAGTTAAAGACAAGATATGGGGTATAGGAATATCTATGAGTAATTCCGACAGATTAGAACAGAGCAAATGGAAGGGACAGAATTTGCTTGGATATTCACTGATGATGGTACGGGATAGGTGTTTTTAGGACTATAGTTTGGGAACAGCGTAAGCTATCTGAAATAGCTGATAAGGTATCAGAAAAGAATAAAAATAACGAGTATAATGAGCCATTAACAAATTCTGCTGAACAGGGAATCATAAGTCAAAAAGATTATTTTGATAGAGAAGTAGTAAATGAAGATAATCTGGATGGATATTACATCGTTAGAGATAATGATTTTGTATATAATCCAAGAGTTTCTGTAAGCGCACCTGTTGGACCAATAAATCGTAATAGATTAGGAAGAAATGGCGTAATGTCGCCACTTTATACAGTCTTTAGAACTCATGATATAGATGCTATGTATCTTGAATATTATTACAAGACAACTAAGTGGCATTGCTTTATGAAATTGAATGGTGATTCCGGAGCAAGATTTGATAGATTTACGATTTCATCAACACTCTTTATGGAGATGCCAATACCTTATCCAAGTATTGAAGAACAGGAGAAGATAGGGGGATATTTTGATAGCCTTGATAACCTCATCACTCTTCACCAGCGTAGGCATTTTTACACAAAAATACAATCAGATTTAATAATTTAAACAATGTAATAGTAAGGGAGACGATAAAATGATAGAATCAGAAGCTATGATAGAGAAAAAGTTAATTGAGCAATTAGTTTATGGTAAATCTCAGTGGACATACAGGGAAGATTTAAAAACAGAAGAAGATTTATGGAAAAATTTCAGATATATTCTTGAACAAAATAACAAAGAAAGATTAAATGGAGAGAATTTAACTGATGCAGAATTTGAACAGGTAAAAAATCAGCTCCAGTTTTCATCATTTTATAAAGCTGGTGAGTGGCTTGTTGGAGAAAATGGGAAAGTTCAGGTTCATGTTCAAAGGGATACGGAACGTCTGCATCTGGTCGTAATGAACCATGAACATATTGCAGGAGGAAGCAGCGTATATGAGGTGATTAATCAATATAGTGCACTTAATACGGATGACAATAACAGTTTGCCGGCAAGAGATAGAAGATTTGATGTAACCCTTATGATAAATGGTCTTCCAATGATTCAAATAGAATTAAAAAATAGACAACATTCTTATATGGATGCATTCAGGCAGATAAAGAAATATATTGGTGAAGGCAAATTTACAGGAATATTTTCGGCTGTTCAAATGTTTGTTGTAAGCAATGGCGTAGATACAAAATATTTTTCTGCTGCAAGTGATGTAGACTTAAATGAGAACTTTATAAGTGGCTGGCTCGATGAAAATAATAATCAGGTTACGGATTATATTGATTTTGCAAACAGTGTGCTGCGTATACCACAGGCACATGAGATGATTGCAAGATATACTGTGTTGGATGAGGAAGCTAAAAAATTGATCTTACTTCGTCCATATCAGATACATGCCATAGAATCAATGAGGGAAGCATCACAAAAGGGAAAATCAGGTTATATATGGCATACCACAGGTTCAGGAAAGACATTGACATCTTATAAAGCTACAAGAAATCTTTTGATGGATATTCCTGCCATTGATAAAACTATATTTCTGATAGACAGAAAAGATCTGGATACACAGACAACGATGGCTTTTCAGGCATATTCCAATAATGATCTAATCGCTGTAGATGAAACAGAGAATGTTAATGATTTAAAGAAAAAATTGAAATCTGATGACAGACAGGTGATAGTAACTACAATTCAAAAAATGCAAAGATTGGTTACTAAAAGATTAAAAGAAGGAACACCGGAATACAATAAAATAAAAGGTCTAAAGGTGGCATTTGTAGTAGATGATGAGCGCGTTATAATAAGGACAAAGTTAGAGAAACCCAGTAAAATCAAGGGGTTAGCACTAATTTAGTCCTTATTTTTATACCATTTTATCGGTAGATAAGGCAGCGCTGACAAATCAAACCGAAATCCAAACATTGCATCAACAATTCAGGAGTCATGACCTGAGTGTGGTTCGTGCACCCAAGTGAGGTGACAATTTAATAGTTTTATTTAGGTAGGACTAAATTAGCATTTAACACGGAGAAATTCCGTTTGGCTGATATAGTCCTACTTTTTGTTTTGAAAGGAAGAGATTGTATGAGCAAAGTGCTAATTGAAGTCCTCGTAATAATTCTGATTGCAGGAAGTTATTTGATACTGTATTCAGCAGTTAGAGTATCGGCTATAGCAGATCAAAGAATAGCGGAGATACAAAAAAGAGAAACATTTGATAAAGAAAAGCATTTGAACACTAATCAAAGTAGTATATCGGGAGGGATGGCTATGGCAAATAAAGAAAAGAAGAT
>CAZFFA010000111.1:0-8758 GCA_964517955.1 uncultured Jutongia sp.
TATCTTTTTAGGATTAAAGTGGTGGCCGTCAAATACAAGATCTTCATCATCAGGAGATATCATGTCAGCATGTACAAGTATATCTGAATCATTGGTAAATGTTATGCCTTTAAGACCACGGCTTGTCTTTTTAAATTCATTGACCTGGTCAAGTGGGAATGCAAGAGATGCACCTTTGCCGGTAATCATGATTACTTTTCTGTCAGCAGCGATAACATCTTCAACAGATACAGGCCTTACACATACCAGCTTATCGCTGTCATCGAGCTTTGTAGATACGACAGAAAGACGGTTTGTCTCAAATTCAACGCCGGATACAAGCTTAACATATCCGGAAGCTGTTACAAATAAAAGCTGTGAGTCAAATAAATCCTCAAATGCAATGTACCTTAGAACGTCATCTTTTCCAAGCTTGCAGAGGGTCTGGATAAGAACACCTTTATCACGGCTTTTGCCCTTAGGAATAGACATAGCCTTTATCTGGTGCATCATACCACCTGCTGTAAATACACACAGCTTGTCAGTATTTTTAATAGGAACTATATGTGTATATTCCGCAAGTGTTTCTGCTGAAATTCTGCTGTAGCTTGTTTCATCTACTGACTTGCAGTAACCGAAACGGTCAATAAGTACATATACTGTTTCTTCCTTTACTTCTTCTACATATTTAACATTGTTAAGATTGTCAAGTTTTGTTCTTCTTGGACGTCCAAACTCTTTTTTATATGTTCTAAGGCGTTTCTTTATAACTTTGTGAAGTTCTTTGATATCACCAAGAATCTTATTGTATTCGTTTATATTGGCAAGAAGTGTATCATTCTCCTGATGAAGTTTTAAAAGCTCAAGCCCTATCAGCTTGCTAAGCTGCATTGTAAGGATCGCTTCTGCCTGACGTTCTGTGAAATCAAGCTTTGCTGCGGCTTTTTTAGAGGCAGCAGTTTTAAAATTGATATCTGTAGTGTCACCATGTATCAGACATGCTTTTGCCTGTCTGACAGAGCTGCTTCCACGAAGTATCTCTATGATAAGGTCTATTACATCAGTTGCTTTTATAAGACCATCAACGATCTCAAGTCTGTCTTTGGCTTTGGAAAGAAGATACTGATATTCTTTTGTATAAAGTTCTTCCTGAAACTGTACAAATTCCTCGATAAGACCTTTCAATGTAAATGTTATAGGCTGTTTATCTTTGACAGCAAGCATATTTACGCCATATGTATCTTCCATAGAGGTTTTCTGATAAAGACCGTTGAGAAGATTTTCTATATTTCTGTCCTTTTTGACTTCGACAACTATACGGATGCCTTCCTTTGAAGATTCATCACGTACATCATATATTTCATCAAACACTTTTTCCTTTGTAAGAGATACAAGGTTTTCAAGAAGTTTTGTCTTATTACCGGCAACAGTATATGGAATTTCTGTTATAACTATATTTTTACGTCCATTGTCACTGTTTTCTATCTCAATATCTGCCCTTATTTTAAGTTTACCTTCGCCGGTATCATATATATTATAGATATCATCAGCATTTATAATAGTTGCACCTGTTGGAAAATCAGGTCCCGGTATATACTTCATAAGACCTTTTGTTGTGATTTCAGGGTTGTCCATATATGCGATAACACCATCTATAACTTCTGATGTATTGTGAGGTGGCATATTTGTTGCCATTCCTACAGCGATTCCGGTGGTTCCGTTTATAATAAGGTTTGGAAGAGTTGCAGGCAGTACAAGCGGTTCTTTTTCACTTTCATCAAAGTTTGGTCCGAATGGAATAAGGCCCTTGTCAAGATTGTCAAGAAGCGTCATGGCTCCTTTTGAAAGTCTTGCTTCGGTATAACGCATGGCAGCGGCGCTGTCGCCATCAATAGAACCAAAGTTTCCATGACCATCTACAAGAGGTAGTGAGAGGGAATAGTCCTCAGTCATATGTACAAGTGCATCATATATGGAACTGTCACCATGTGGATGGTATTTACCCATTGTATCACCGACGATACGTGCACTTTTTCTGTGTGGTTTGTCCGGTGCAAGAGAAAGTTCCTTCATTGCATAAAGGATACGTCTCTGGACGGGTTTAAGTCCGTCTCTTACATCCGGGAGAGCTCTTGAGATGATTACGCTTACAGCATAATCACGATATGAATTTCTCATTTCTTCAGAGAAATCAAGCTGTATAACAGGCTGTTCATTTATTTTCATCGTAACTAAAATCTCCGTTTCTTAAATTGAGTTTTATAATCTGATACAAGGGTCAAAATACCTTTTGAACCCAACATCATAGTATTATGCTAAATATCTAAATTTGCGTATTTTGCTTCTTCCATTATAAACTGTCGTCTTGGTGGGACATTGCTGCTCATAAGAGTAGTTGTAATATCATCGGCATCAACACTGTCACTTATTGAAATCTGCGCAAGGATGCGGCTTTCAGGGTTAAGTGTTGTTTCCCAGAGCTGTTCGGCATCCATTTCACCAAGACCTTTGTAACGTTGTATGCCGGTGATTTTGTTGTCTTTATTTTTCCTGAACTTCTCAAGTTCAAAATCATTGAATACATATTCAGATTTTTTCTTTTTACTCTTTCCGGAAGATGTTTCATAGTCTACCTTGTAAAGGGGTGGAAGACCTCTGTAAATTTTCCCGGAATATATAAGTTCGGGCATAAATCTATAGAAGAAGGTAAGCAGCAATGTGCTTATATGTGCTCCATCGACATCGGCATCGGTAAGGATTATTATCTTATCATATTTGAGCTTTGTTATATCAAAATCATCACCTATTCCACAGCCAAAAGCCGCAATCATTGATTTGATCTCATTGTTCATAAGTATTTTTTCAAGAGTAGCTTTTTCAACATTTAGTATTTTGCCTCGAAGTGGAAGTACAGCCTGTGTGCGTCGGTTTCTGGCTGTCTTAACCGTACCGCCGGCAGAATCTCCCTCGACGATATATACTTCACATTCAGAAGGTTTTCTTGACGTACATGCGGCAAGCTTGCTCTTTGTATCAACATCATTTAGCTGTTTAAGAACTGCGTTGCGTGCTTTATCGCCTGCCTTACGTGCATTGTATGATTTCATAGAATTATCGAGGATTGCTTTAAGCACATCTACATTCTTATCAAGATATCTCTGAACCTCTGTGCTGAATACATCATCTACAGCAGTTTTTGCATCTGTGTTGCCAAGCTTTGTTTTCGTCTGGCCTTCAAACTGTGGGTCAGGATGTTTTATGGATATAATAGCGACAAGTCCATTTCTTATATCTTTGCCATCAAAATTTTCATCTTTGTCCTTAAGAACACCAAGTTCCCTTGCATACTGGTTCATTACCCTTGTAAGAGCCATCTTAAAACCTGTTACAAGAGTACCGCCATCTACAACATTGATCCTGTTGCAGTAAGGGTTTATCTGCTCACTGTAGTTGGCTGTGTACTGGAAAGCAACTTCAACTTCTATATCACCACTTGTGCCTTCTATATAAATTGGTTCTTTATGAAGAACATTTGCATCTCTGTTTATATAGGAAATAAAGCTTTTTATTCCATGTTCCTCAAGGTATACTTTTTCTTCGCCGTCTATTTCATTTATAAAGTTTAATTTAAGATTTTTATTAAGATAAGCTATTTCTTTAAGTTTCTTTTTGATAACATCTGCTTTGAACGTAATTGTTTCAAAGATTTCAGGATCAGGATAAAATGTGACTTTGGTGCCTGTGGCTGATTTGGCACATTTACCAACAGGTTCCAGTTCATTTTTATTGTTGAGTGGTGTTACCGGATGACCGCCATTTTTGTATTCATCCCTGTAAATAAGACCATTTCTTTTGACTTCAACGATCATATGGGTTGACAGGGCATTAACTACAGACGAACCAACACCATGCAGACCGCCTGATACCTTATAAGCAGAGTTTCCGAATTTACCACCTGCATGGAGAATTGTATATACGACGCGAACTGTAGGAATTTTTTTCGCAGGGTGTATATCAACAGGTACACCTCGTCCATTATCTTCAATACATATGCCGCCATCTTTAAGCATTGTGATGGTTATTTCATTACAAAATCCGGCAAGCTGTTCATCTATACTGTTGTCAAGTATCTCCCATATAAGATGATGAAGTCCCCTGGAACCTGTTGAACCTATGTACATACCAGGTCTTTTTCTTACAGCTTCAAGACCTTCAAGGATTACTATTTCTTTTCCTGTATATTCGCTCATTATAACCTCCATACTACTACAACGAATAATTAAAACTCTAATTTTCGTTGTACTACATTTCTAAGAATAAATCGTTTTAGCAGCATTTTTTTGCAAAAACGAACAAACATTTGCATTATAGCATAAACATTTTTAAAAAATCAATCTAATATATGGGTTAGGTTATTGAAACTAATGTCGATTTTTGGTATTATCAGAAATAGGACTGCAAATATTGTCTATTATAATTTTATGGCTGAACTTGTTACACATTGCATGGCAATATAGCAATCCGTGACATAATGTGATTAAATAACTTTTAGGAAGGAAGTAGACTCATGAAAAAGACACCATTTGTAACAAAAGAACAGATAACTGAGATAGCTAAAACATATCCTACACCATTTCATATATATGATGAAAAAGGCATTCGTGAAAATGCACGTAAATTAAAGGCTGCATTTGCATGGAACAAGGGATATCGTGAATATTTTGCAGTTAAGGCAACTCCAAATCCATTTATTTTGAAAATATTACAGGAAGAAGGATGTGGTGTGGACTGTTCTTCACTGACAGAGCTTATGATGTCTGAGGCATGTGGATTTAAAGGTTCTGATATTATGTTCTCATCAAATGTTACACCAGCTGCAGAATATAAGAAAGCAAAAGAACTTGGAGCATATATCAATCTTGACGATATAACACATATCGATTTTCTTGAAAAAGAAGCAGGTATTCCTGAGACAATCTGTTGCAGATACAATCCGGGTGGAGTATTCCAGCTTGGAACAGATATCATGGACAATCCAGGAGATGCTAAGTACGGTATGACAAAAGAACAGCTTATCGAGGCATTCAAACGTCTTAAAGGAATGGGCGCAAAGCATTTTGGTATTCATTCTTTCCTTGCAAGCAACACAGTAAGCAATGATTATTATCCAACACTTGCAGGTATCCTTTTTGAACTTGCAGTAGAGGTGAAAGAAAAAACAGGTGTTGATATAGCATTTATCAATCTTTCAGGCGGAGTAGGAATACCTTACACACCTGATAAAGAGCCAAATGATATCGCTGTGATCGGTGAAGGTGTAAGAAAGCAGTTTGAAAAGATTCTGGTTCCTGCAGGACTTGGTGATGTTGCAATCTTTACAGAACTTGGAAGATTTATGCTTGCTCCTTACGGTGGTCTTGTTACAAAGGCAATTCATGAAAAACATATTTATAAGGAATATATTGGTGTAGATGCATGTGCAGTCAATCTTATGCGTCCTGCAATGTATGGTGCATATCATCATATTACAGTTCTTGGCAAGGAAAACGAGCCATGTGACCATAAGTATGATGTAACAGGTTCTCTTTGTGAAAACAATGATAAATTTGCCATTGACCGTATGCTTCCAAAGATCGATATGGGAGATTATCTCTTTATACATGATGCAGGTGCACATGGTTTTGCTATGGGATATAACTACAATGGTAAACTTAAATCAGCAGAACTTCTTCTTAAGGAAGATGGAAGTGTGCAGATGATAAGACGTGCAGAAACACCGGCTGATTACTTTGCAACATTTGATTTCTGTGATATTCTTAAGAACTACTAAAATATAAAATTATATATTGATGTAGGTATCAAAAGATATTTTGACCCTTGTATCATAATTAAAGAGGCTGTATGGATTTTGGTATATACTGTTTATTGGATAAGACCGGTAAATGGTGTGATTATCATATCCTACGGCTTCTTTTGATTTTATTTTATTTAAAAGCTAAAGTTTTATAATAATAATACCGATAAATGAATTGAAACTGATGCAGAAAATATGTAAATTTAGGTGGTGATTTTATGAGGATAGATGCATTAAATCAGGTTAGCAAGTTATATCAGGCTAATAAAACAAAAAAAGTATCAAAGAGCAATGATGTATCGAAAAGAGATCAGTTTGAAATATCACAGTCAGCACATGATTATCAGACAGTAAAGAATGCTCTTTCACAGACACCGGATATCAGGGAAGATAAGGTTGCAGAGATTAAGAATGCAATGGCTTCGGGGTCATATAATGTATCCGCTCAGGAGATTGCTGATAAGATGGTTAGCAAGTATTTTGATGTAGGTATTTAATAAGGAGACTATACATTGGCTAGTTTGATGGAAGAACTTCTTCAGACTTTGGAAGAAGAGAAAAAAATCTATGAACAGCTTATTCCGATATCTGAGAAAAAAACAGGAATTTTAGTTAAGGGCGATCTTGCTGAGTTAGAAAGCATTACCGCAAAAGAGCAGTTTCTTATTGATAAGGTAAATATTATAGATAAGAAACGTGAAGAGGTAACTAAAAATATTGGAGTTGTTCTGAACAAGGATCCAAAGGAACTGGATCTTTCTACATTGGCAAGAGTGTTAGAAGGGCAGCCTTCAGAAAAAAAGAAAATAGCAGGTCTCCACGATTCTCTCAGAGAGATAATGAAAAGACTTGTTGATGCCAATGAGAAAAATAAAGAGTTGATAGAAAATTCCCTTGAAATGATTGAATTCAATATGAATTTTATTCAGAGTACACGGATGTCACCGGGGAGCAATAATTACAACCGCAATGCATCAAGCAGTTATGGAACTGATATGGGTCTGGGGGCCTTTGATGCAAAGCAGTAATTATTAGATATGTGTAAGAACATACATATCGAAGGAGATTGTAAAAATCTCTTTCGATATCTTCCTAATGATATCCGTTTTCTTTATAGAAAGATGATAAATACAGGGAAAGAGCATTTTGTACGGATAAGAACTTTGTTCAATATAATTATAAGAGGTATAAGAGATGAGTTTATTTACCAGTTTTGGCGTGGGTGTTTCCGGGCTTGCTGCTTCACAGGCAGGTATAAATACAACAGCACACAATCTTGCCAATACAAGTACGGCCGGATATACAAGACAGCAGAATATCAGTACCGACAGACGTTACGTTACATATAAGGTAACTGACAAAAGTACACTTCAGGCAGGACTTGGAACAACTGTATCACAGGTTCGTCAGATAAGAGATATTTTTCTTGATAAGGAATATCGTTTAGAATTAAGCCGTCAGTCATTCTATGAAAAACAGGTGGAAAGCGGTCAGGAGATAGAAGATGTACTTGGAGAAACTGAAGGCGTAGAGTTCAGAGAAGCTATGACTGATATCTGGGACAATCTTCAGAATCTTTCGACCAATCCGGAGAGCATTGTCAACAGAGAACTTTTTATATCACAGACAGCATCTTTTCTGGAAAAAGCCCAGAATGTTTACAATGCACTTACAGATTATCAAAAGGGCCTTAATACTGAAATCTCCAAGCAGGTAGACAGAATCAATGCTATAGCAGATGAGATAGCAAAGCTTAATGGCCGTATAGCAAAAGCTGAAGCATCCGGCAATGAAAATGCCAATGATTACAGGGATGCTAGAAACCAGCTTATGGATGAACTTGCAGGTTATACATATTATACATATGATGAGGATGCAGACGGCAAAGTACAGATATATGTAAACAATGCTCCTCTTGTTATGGAAACAAGGGGATATCATATGGGATGTGAGAAAATTACAACCCAGGAATATAATGAAGAGACAGGAGAGATGGAGACAAAGTCATCATCTCCGATGTACAAAGTTGTATGGCTTGACAATGGTTATGGTGAAGTATATAACCTCAATGAAGCTTATTCAAAGGCAAAAAAGACTGATACAGGTTCTTTGCTTGGTCTTCTTACAGCCAGAGGCAGCTTTTATGCCAATTACACACATATGCCTGTTTCTCCAAAAGAATCTGATTATTACAATGAAGATGGGATTCTTGATGATGAGGGTCTTGATAAATACAAGACAGATATGGTGGCATACAATGAAGAGGTTAATGTCTTCAAGAATACTACAGGAAATTCAATCCTTACAAGGATAGAAACGCAGTTTGATCAGTTGATCAACGGAATGGTCAATATGATAAACAGTGTATTTTGCCCTGATATCCATATTGGTGATCTTGATTCTATATCAGGTGTTGATGAAAATGGCAACACTTTGGACCTTAACTCAGAAAGTGGATTTGATATACTCGACGTAAATAAATGTCCTGTCGGGGCAGATGATGAATCGTCTGTAGGCAATGAACTTTTTGCGAGAACAGGGACAAAGAGATATACAGTTGTAATTCTTGATTCACAGATATATTCTCCAAGTAATGTTGATGCAGACGGCAACGAGTTAGGTCTTGCAAGAGACAATGGAGATGGAACTTTCAGTCTTTATGTATACAATAAGGAAAATGAAGATGATATATCGACATTATATACACTTAGCAATCTTGAGATAAATAAGGATATACTTGCCAACTATTCACTGCTTGCTGTTAAGGCAAATGAGAGTAAAGGCATGAATGGAGCGTATGATCAGGATATATATAAAGACATTTTAAGCAACTGGAAGAAAGAATTTGCAGTCCTTGATCCGGAAAAACTTACATCATATACATTTGATGGATATTATACAGAGATGGTTGGCGCTCTTGGCAAT
>CAZFFA010000112.1:0-8645 GCA_964517955.1 uncultured Jutongia sp.
TTATATCATTTATGCGTCTTACATATCAAAAAGCGTACAGCGAAATTTATTCGTATAAAATGAACATAGCGTGTTGCGCACATATGTGCTAAAATAACATATAAACGATAAAATTAAAATCTAATAGATAAACTTACAAGGAGGTACAGATGAAAAATAACATACATAAATTGAATCAGCAGATTGTATTTACTATGGCAAGATGTTCACTTATACTGGTATGTCTTCAGATTTTGAAAATGTTGTCTATATTTGAGTTTGGTGGTGCTTTGTATGTTGTAATTACGGCTGGTGGATTTTTTGTTACATTGTCTCCACTTGTACTCTGGTATCTTAAAGTTTCAGATAATTTTTTGAAATATTATATGTTTATTGAGCTGTCAGTTTTTATCGGAGCACTGGGATGTTTCAATAAGATAGGCATATATATAACCTTTATACTGGTTCCTGTGGCAAGCTGTCTTTATTTTGATATGAAATACACGACCTTCTGCGCAGTATTTTCTTATATAATTATGACATGTGCCGTATATATTAACTCTGCCAATAAGCTTGAGGTTACATTTCTTGGATGGTCACATTTAGAGACCTTTTTTGATTACCTTATCGGGTTTACATTGGAATATCTTACTATAATATTATTCCTTTATCAGATAATGAAAAGAGCAAAGGATCTGCTCAAAGAGCAGCATGACGCATATCTGGAACAGAAGGCACAGGATGCAAGATACAAACTTTTGATCAAGGGAACAAAAGATATTATATTTGAATATTATCCAAATGAAGATAAGTATATAGCCAATAGATCTCTTCATCAAAAGACTGATGAACAGAATAAACCTGTTGTCATTGAAAATCTTTGTCAGAATATGTCATATTATCCGGGAGCACAACGTATATATGATTGTCTGGTAGAGGGTTTTAAGGATGGTCATTTTAATGAGTTTGAGCTTGATATGTCTTATGAATCAGAAGGACAGGAAGTTCCGTTATGGTATAATATTGAATGTTTTATAGTGAAAGATGAAGAGACTCCTGTCAGTATGATAGGTAAGATGCATGATATAACCAGAAATAAGCTGATTCAGTTAAATATGAAACGCCAGCGTCTTGAAAATATGTACAAAGATTCAAAGCGCAGAAATTCACTTTTTGAGCAGGTTATGGAGCAGAGTGGACATTTTAATGATTCTGAATTTGATGGTCTTGCAGATGGACACAGATTTCTGGCTCAGATAATGGAAGATATAAAATACGCTGAGGATCTTGTTAGTGGTGTAAATCATATGATCGCTCAGATTGGAGAATATTTTGGGCTGGATAGAATATGTGTTGCTGAAATTGATATGTCCAGTGGAACTAGCTGTGTAAGATATCAGTGGAACAGCAGAGAAGAGAACAGGTTAGAGCAGTACAATACAGATATGGGGTTGGATGAAATTGAGAAAACCAAAGAAACATATGACAGGAATGGTTATATAGAGATCAATCCCGATAGAGGCATTGTAAGCACTGTAAATAACAATAAGAAGGTTCTGCATGATCTGGTATATAGTGTAATTCTTGGCAACCAGTTATGGATTCCGATGCTTTCCAATGGAAATTATATGGGGGCTATATGTTTTGACCGGTATGATACAACTGTATATATGGCTGTTGAAAAATTCCTGTTGTCTGAGACGGTAAATACGCTTACCACATATATTCTTAAGATAAATGCGGAAAATGCCAATAAAGCAAAGAGTGAGTTTCTTTCTACAATGTCACATGAGATACGTACACCAATGAATGCAATCATCGGCATGACAGAAGTTGCGCTGCGTGAGGACATGTCTGAAAGCATCAAAAAGAATCTTATGATGGTTAAGTCTTCAGCTTTTGGATTGCTGACGCTCATCAATGATATTTTGGATTATTCAAAGATAGAAGCCGGAAGATTTGATATTGTGCCGGAGAAATTCTCGATATTGTCTGTTTTAAATGATGTAAAATCCATAGTAATGGCAAGGAACAATGGAAAGCTGGATATAGAATTTAATGTACCGCAGGATCTTCCAACTACATTGTATGGTGATTATATACGTATCAAACAGGTTATGATAAACTACTGTACCAATGCTATTAAGTATTCAGATCGTGGTAAGGTAGAGGTCAATATATCTGTAGACAAAGAAGATGAAAAAAATGCAATACTTCATTTTTCGGTAAAAGACAATGGTATAGGAATAAAAAAGGAGGATTTATCAAAGCTTTTTAAATCCTATACAAGGGTTGATACCAAAGTAAATCATCACAAAGAAGGAACGGGGCTTGGACTTGCGATCAGTAAACAGCTTATGGAACTTATGGATGGTACTGTTGGTGTTGAAAGCGAGTATGGAAAGGGAAGTACATTCAGATTTGCAGTTCCTGTCGGAGTTATAAACTGGGATGCAGCGGGACGCTTAGAGGACTATAAATATGAAGAAGATATCAACATTGATAAAAAAGATGACACAGTAGTAATTGCGCCTGATGCAAAGGTTCTGGTCGTGGATGATACTTCAATGAACCTGATAGTCATAAAGGCACTTATGCAGTCAACAAAGATACAGGTTGATACGGCAGAAAGCGGCAAAGAGGCAATCAGAAAGATAGAAAATGAAGATTACGATATTGTATTTATGGATCATTTTATGCCGGAGATGAGTGGTGTTGAAACTACAGAGCATATCAGGAAACTTGATGATGAAACTAAGAGAGATGTTACAATTGTTGCATTGACGGCAGATGCTATGGATGGTGTTAAGGAAGAACTTATAAGCAGGGGAATGAACGATTATCTGTCAAAGCCTGTTATAATAACTGAATTGTACCGCATCCTTAGAAAGTGGATTCCAGAAGATAAGATTATAAATTAGTATATTTTTATACATGAGGTAAAGGACAAAAGCAGATGGCAATATATGTTTACATACATTGCCATCTGCTTTTGAATTTTTATATCTGAGTTTTTTGCATTTCATAGAAGATTCCATGTTTTTGGATGAGTTCCTTATAACTTCCAAATTCAGCAATACCACCATTTTCAATAACTGCAATTTTATCGGCATCACGTATGGTTGAAAGACGATGTGCAACAATTAGTGTGGTGCGGTCCTTTGAAAGATTGCGTGTTGCCTCTTGTATCTGCTTTTCAGATATAGTGTCGAGAGCCGATGTAGCTTCATCCAGAATAAGAATTTTGGGATTTCGTACAAAGGCGCGGGCGATAGATATACGCTGACGCTGTCCGCCGGAAAGGTTGCCGCCATGTTCCTGTATCCGTGTATTTAGTCCATCATGCAGGCTGTCCACCATTTCTTTCAGATTAGAGGATATAAGAACTTGTTCAAGTTCATCATCAGTAATATTATCAAGACCATATGTAATATTTTCACGTATAGTTCCTGAAAAAAGTATAGAGGTCTGTGGAACTACAGCGATATGTTTACGGAAACTGTTAAGGTTCAGCGTGTTTATATCATTTCCATCAATCATGATCTTGCCTGAAGATGCTTTTGAAAATCCGATAACCATATTCAGTATAGTTGATTTACCGGCACCAGAAGGTCCGACAAAAGCGATTGTTTCACCGGGCTGAATATGGAAATTAAGGTGTTCTAAAATAGGGGTGTCATTGTCATCATAGCGGAATGAAACATCGGAGAATACAATGTCACCATTAACGTCCTTAATCTTTTTCTTTTTACGATTGTCTTCTACATTTTCTGCTGTAAGAATATCTCCTATAGAATTAACGGATTCAAGTCCCTTAGCAACTATAGGTATCAGACTTATTATACTTGATACATTGTTCACTATAGAAGAAAAATAAGTCTAGTAGAGGACTACATCTCCGACAGAGATTTTTCCTTTTGAAGCAAGATAACCCGTGAAGCCCAGACAAATTACCTGGAAAATCTGGAAAGTTACCCAGCTTATTGATGAAAAGTAGGTCTGAACCATATCAAGCTGGAGACCTTTTTTGGCAACCTGCTTAAGCTGTGTCTGTATACGTGATGTTTCATGCTTTTCCAATGCGTGAGCTCTTGTCACAGGAATCATCTCAACCATTTCCATAACCTGAACAGAAGTTTCTTCCATCTCCTGACGGAAATCAGAATTGTATTTTTTGATTTTTCCCTTGAAGAAAAACATTATCAGGATAGCGAGCGGAATTGTTGCTCCGAAAAATGCAAATACAACCATGTCCTTAGTAAGTACAACACCAAGGGCAACTATGATATTTAATAAGATAGAAAGCATTGTAATAAATATCTGTGATGACAAGGTTTCTACCTGTTCGACATCTCGCATAATCTTTGACTGTAAACGTCCTGATTCCATTTCTTTGTGATAAGATATAGAAAGCTGTTGCAGTTTTAGAACAAGAGCACTTCGTAAATCTTTTTCTACATTACGTATAGTTTTGGCATAGAGCCATGTATGAATATAGTTTGTCAGTATATTCTGCGCCACCATAAATATCATAAATATCATATTTAATACAATGGTGCGTGTTGAATGGCTGTCCGGATTAGTTGCTGCGTCAACTATATTGGCAGTAACTATTGGAAGAAACCAGACTGGCGAATGTTTGCAGACGAAAAAAACAATGGACCAGAAAAGTTCCATGTAGTGTCCTTTGTATAAAAGGAATAAAGTCTTTAGACTATGATTTTTATTCTTACGGAATAATTCTGTATAATCATTATCTGTATGGTCAAGCTCAATTGCCTGTTTGTACATATTTCTCATATTAATTCTCATTTCTGCGCACGTTTTTTGTGTATAACAAGTTTGTGTCAAGTGCGCACAGACACAAAACTTGTGTGTGAAAAATCTTTATAGTAAAGCTTACTATATCATCTTCAATAAATGCTAGATAATATAAAAGAATACAAAAATTGTAAAAATCTATCATCTTTATATTTTATTTTGAATAAATCAATTTCGATTTTTTATATCAAGTTAACATATGGTATCTTTTCAATAATTCTTAAAAATGAGATCACTAAAAACGAATTCCCTATATTTATTCCATAAAAAGAGACGCTTTCGCTCGGTTGTCTTACGTAGTGGTACGTAATTCTGCAAAATACGCAGAACAAGTACCGACGAAGACAAACGCTCTTTCTATTGGAATAAATATAGAGAAATTCTTTGTAAAAACTGTCAGAATATAAAAGAAAAGCACTCTTTATCAACCATAAATGGTGTATAATGTAAGTGTTCAAATTATATTAAAAAGACTACTTTTTTATAAAGAAAATAACATATATTTAATAGCATAAATTGATATAAGAATATTTACGAAGGGTGTTGAACATCGTCAGTGCTTAAAGGGCGTAGTGTGCCCTTTTATGCACTGCTACGTATGTTCATCCAAGGCGAGAGCCGTCCCTGAGTAAAAATCTTATATCAATTTATGCATTTTACGTATCAAAAAGTATACAGTGAAATTTATTCTTTGGGTAGACAAAAAACCTAAAGTTATATAAAATTGATATAATATAATGAGTAACAGTGAAAAAGGGAGATAAAATTGTTACTTTACAGAGGTTATTTGGAGGAAAACAACTTGAAATATACAAGCAAAATTGGTAAAGCAGTTTTAATTATGTCAAATATAATACTAATGACTGTTGCCATCATAGCCTCTTTGATATATTCGGAGTACGTAAGAAAATCTCAGATGGAAGTAAAAGAATCTGACTTTATCACAACGGTAGAGTCGATGAAACAGGTTTCGCAGAACTATATAAGTAGTGAACGTGGTTATGTAGAAAACTGGGCTGCGTATATCAATGAAAACAATATGACATTGAAGCAGGCAATGAAGTTCCTAAGCCAGATCAATACCAATAAAGAGAGATTTGCACATATTGTAGATATGGATACTTTTGAGGCGTATTCATCCTATTATCCATTTAAAGATGCGAAGATAGATACATATCAAAAATATCATCAGAAAAAGAGTGGCGAGTATGAAAAATCTTTTGCTGATAATATGAGAAATATTTTTAATGGCAGGCAGGATGAGTTTAATATTCTTGGAAAGTATAAACTGCAGGAGATACTTGCACCGGGCGTAAGTGTCGGTACCAGGATAACATTGCGGACATCCGGTGGAAAAAGGGACTATCTGCTGCTAAGGGTAATTCCTACAGATGCGCTTAGAAAGTCATGGGTATTTCCTGTTGAATATTCATCCGCAGAGGTTGGAATAATTACAAATTCAGGTGATTATGTAATCCAGTCATACTCTATGAAGTCGATATCATTTCCCGAATATATAAGAGGGTATAATTTTCAGAATGATTATAATAAAGTAGACAAACTTATCGACAAACTGAAAAATACAGACAATGGAAAGTTTGTTTATAAAAATTTCAGGAAAGATAATTGTTTATGGTACTATTCATCATTTGGTGATGATTCATCTCTTGATATACTTGGTGTAGTCAATACAGATGAACTAAAATCATCGATGAATGCATGGTTTATAGTTCTTCTTTTGTGTGGAACATTGCTGGTATTGTCTGTAGTTGACAGTATTTATCTAAGCAGGATAAATCACAAGCTCAGGGTAACGGCAAAACTTGCCAATCAGGCAAGCGAAGCAAAGACACAGTTCCTTTCTGCCATGTCACATGATATTCGTACACCAATGAATGCGGTGCTTGGAATGATGACTATTGCAAAGAGCAACCTTGATAAGCCTGAGTATGTAGAGGAATGTCTCAACAAATCAATGAATGCAGGCCGTCAGCTTCTTACATTGATAAATGATGTACTTGATATATCAAAGATTGAGAGTGGAAAGCTTGCGCTGAGTCCGGAAGATGTGTCATTGGACGATGTCATATCGGATCTTCTTGAAATGCTGACACCCAATATAAAGCAGAAAAATATAGAACTTACGACAGATTTTGAAAAAATTCCATATAAGCATATCTATGCAGATCAGATGCGACTGAATCAGATATATGTGAATCTTATATCAAATGCAGTTAAATATACCAATGAACATGGAAAAATTTCAATATCCATATACGAAAAGGATCTGAGAGATTCGGGGAAAACATGTCTTGTATTCAGAGTTTCAGATACAGGTATAGGTATGACCGAGGAATTCCAGAGGAATATGTACAATTCATTCTCAAGAGCTGTAAGTACGCAGGTCAACCGTACACAGGGTTCAGGTCTTGGTTTGTCTATAGTAAAGCAGGTTGTTGATCTCATGGGGGGAACTATTGAATGTGACAGTATTCCGGACGAGGGAACTACTTTTACGGTATATATTGACTTCCCTATTGTTGAAAAGACTATAAGTGATGAATCCGAGGCTGATAATATAAATAAGGATCTGAAGTCGTTGAAGCTGCTTGTAGCAGAGGACAATGAACTTAACTGGGAGATAATAAGTGTATTGTTATCAGAGCAGGGAATAGTCTGTGACAGAGCAGAGAATGGAAAGATATGTGTTGATATGATATCATCTGCACCTCATGGAACATATGATGCAATACTTATGGATATCCAGATGCCGGTTATGAATGGAATGGATGCCACAAGACATATCAGGGCACTTTCTGATCCTTATGCAAACCAGATACCTATAATTGCTATGACAGCAGATGCATTTGCAGAAGATGTCCGTGCCTGTGCAGAATGTGGCATGAATGGACATATTGCAAAACCTATAGATATGGGAAAACTTCTTGTTTATCTTGGTAAGCTGAAGGGCAAAAAAGAATGAAATAAATAAAATTGAAAAAAGAGATACATATGAGAAAACACACAAAACTTTTGGTAGCAGTTTTAATGCTGCTTTTTGTTGAAACACTGGTGGGGTGTTCATCAGACAAAAAGAATGAAGAAGGGAAGAATGGATTCAAGGCATCTCTTGACACAGAGAAAAAGGTTACTTTAAATGTAATGGGATTTTTTGGAAATTTTGAGGCACTCGATGAGGTAGTTGCAGATTTTAATAAGTATTACCCTAATGTTGAATTTGTCTATGAACAGTCAGGTGGAGATAATGTTGTAGAATACCTCGAGTTCAATCAGGACGCTGATATCTTTATGACATCAAATGATGTTCTTGATGCAAAGAAGGATGAATTATCACAATATTGTGCAGATCTTACCAAAGAAAAAGTCGATGTAAGTGCAATAGAAAAGGATATGCTTGTTAACAGCTATTATGATGATAAACTTGTTTCCATTCCTATGGGACAGAGAATGTGTGGTTTGGTGGTAAATGTATCATTGCTTAAAAAAGAAGGTCTTTCTATTCCACAGAACTATAAGGAATTTTTAGATGTTCTTGAGACTTTGAAGAATAAGGGATATGTTCCAATTCAGGGAGCAGCAAGTAAATTGTATGCAGAGCTTACATACAATATGATATTTAATCTGATTCAGAATGACGAAGAGCTTTATAATGAGTTAAAAACAGGAGATGAAAATGCAGTCAGTAAGATCAGACCTGTATTTGACAAGCTTGATACGATTATTGACAATGGTTATACAGACTTAAAGATCAATCAGAGTTATCCGGAGGATAAGTTTGAAACAAATAAGTAGAGGTCACCCAAGAAATAAAGGGCATAACAAAT
>CAZFFA010000113.1:0-8565 GCA_964517955.1 uncultured Jutongia sp.
ATATATGACAATATAGCTTATGGTCCAAGGACTCATGGTATAAAATCAAAGAGAAAACTTGATGCAATAGTTGAAAAGTCACTTAAACAGGCAGCAATATGGGATGAACTTAAGGACAGATTGAAAAAATCAGCACTTGGTTTATCAGGTGGACAGCAGCAGAGACTCTGTATAGCAAGAGCACTTGCTGTAGAACCGGAAGTTATACTTATGGATGAACCTACATCAGCTCTTGATCCTATATCTACTTCAAGAATTGAAGATCTTGCCATAGAGCTTAAGAAAGATTATACGATTATCATGGTAACGCATAATATGCAGCAGGCAACAAGAATTTCAGATAAAACAGCATTTTTCCTTCTTGGAGAGATGGTTGAGTATGACGATACTGAAAAACTATTTTCTATGCCTGCGAATAAAAAGACCGAAGATTATATCACAGGAAGATTTGGTTAATTAACCGGTTGTGATCGTGGAGGGAAAAATGAGAAACAGATTTGACAAGCAGTTAGCAAAACTTAATGATGAGCTTATAGAAATGGGAAGCATGATAGAGCAGTCTATCGAAAATACAATTGGTGCAATGGTACGACAGGATGTTGATCTTGCAAAAGCTGCAATTGCGGCCGATGAAGATATCGACACACAGGAAAAGAAGATAGAAAGTCTTTGTCTTAAGCTGCTTTTACAGCAGCAGCCGGTTGCAAAAGATTTAAGACTTATATCGTCAGCATTAAAAATGCTTACAGATATGGAAAGGATAGGAGATCATGACGTTGACATATCAGAAATCACTATAATGCTTGCTGATCAGCCATATATCAAAAAGCTTGAGCATATACAGCAGATGGCAAAAGAAACAACACTGATGGTTGTTGGAAGTATTGATGCATTCGTTAATAAAAATCTGGAGCAGGCGAGGAAGGTTATCGAGCAGGATGATATTGTAGATGATCTTTTTATAAAAGTAAAAGATGAGATAGTAGCTCTTATAAGAGAAGATGCATCCAATGGTGAACAGGCAACAGATCTTCTTATGGCAGCAAAATATTTTGAAAGAATAGGAGATCATGCAGTCAATATATCAGAGTGGGTTATTTTTTCTATTGAGGGAAAACATACTAATGTACATTCGCAGATGTAAATGTAAGAGTTCAGAGCTTCAAAAACTTTACCTTTTCAAATATGTATCCGGTATGGTAAAATCAGATATTGAGAAAAATGTAACTATAAAATATTTGATGGTTACAGGAATACAACAAAGGATGGCTGCAATTATATTGCAGCTATACGTCTGTAAAGACGGGAAAGGTACGGTTATAATGAGTAAAAAACATGAACCAATTCGTGATGCCAGACAATTAGGGTATCCCAAAATGCTCCTTTTAGGATTGCAGCATATGTTTGCAATGTTTGGAGCAACTATTCTGGTTCCAATTCTTGTAAACAGTTACTTTAATGAGTTTTATGGAAAAAATGTAAATGTTTTTTCTGTTCAGGTAACATTATTTTTTGCAGGTATTGGAACCCTTTTCTTTCATTTTTGTGCAAAAGGAAAAGTTCCGGCTTTCCTGGGATCTTCATTTGCATTTTTAGGTGGATTTGCAACTGTAGCACAGCTTAATACCGGTATTTACAAGGGGATGGAGGCAAGTGAAAAGATACGTTATGCCTGTGGCGGAATAGTTGTTGCAGGTCTTTTGTATCTTATACTTGCACTTGTTGTAAAACTTGTCGGTGTGCGCAAAGTTATGAGATTTCTTCCTCCTGTAGTTACAGGACCGATCATAATAAGTATAGGTCTTACACTTGCAGCATCAGCAGTCAATAACTGCGCAACGTTTTGGCCGCTTGCACTTATAGCACTTGCAGTAGTTATTTTCTTTAATATCTGGGGCAAAGGAATGTTAAAGATTTTACCTATATTGATGGGTGTTGTTATCTCTTATATTGCGGCGCTTATATTTAATGCTGCAGGAGTTACAAATGCAGCAGGTAAGGCAATTCTTGATTTTTCAGGAGTTTCATCCGCAAGCTGGGTTGGAATACCACCATTTAAATTCTGTAAATTTGATATAACAGCGATACTTGTAATGGCTCCGATTGCTCTTGCGACAATGATGGAACATATTGGAGATATATCAGCTATATCTGCAACAGTAGGGGAGAACTTTATCGAAGAACCGGGACTTCACAGAACGCTTATCGGTGATGGTCTTGCAACATCATTTTCTGCATTGTTTGGTGGTCCTGCAAACACAACATATGGAGAAAATACAGGCGTACTTGAGTTAAGTAAAGTTTATGATCCAAGAGTAATCCGTATAGCAGCCGTATTTGCGATTTTGCTGAGCTTTATACCAAAGGTGGCAGATCTTATAAGTTCACTTCCTGCATCTATTATAGGTGGTATAAGTTTCATTCTTTATGGAATGATATCTGCTATAGGTGTGCGTAATGTTGTTGAGAATAAAGTAGATCTTACAAAATCGAGAAATCTTATAATCGCAGCAGTTATTCTTGTGTCGGCACTTGGTTTTACAGCAGGCTTTACATTTGAAGTAGCTGGTGTAAGTATTACACTTACAGGTCTTGCTATAGCTGCAATTGCAGGAATTTTACTGAATGCAATACTTCCGGGAAATGATTATGAGTTTAACAGTGATGACATGACAAAAGCCTATGACGGTCCTAATGAAGATATTAAAAGAGAAGAAAAATAAAGTGGGTCATAAATATAGTTTTTCTTTACAAGCTTATAAAAAGATTATATACTTTTATTAAATCATACGGATAAAAGTGGAGGTAAATATGGACAATGTAGTTATTATGGATCATCCATTGATTCAGCACAAAATTTCAAGACTTAGGGATAAGACTACCGGAACCAATGAATTTCGTTCTCTTGTTGAAGAGATAGCTATGCTTATGGGATATGAGGCTCTTAGAGATCTTCCTACAGAGGAGATAGAGGTTAATACTCCTATAGAGACTTGCATGACACCTGTTATATCAGGAAGAAAACTTGCTGTGGTTCCTATTTTAAGAGCCGGTCTTGGCATGGTAAGCGGTATCACAGCACTTGTACCAACAGCAAAGATAGGTCATATAGGTTTATATCGTGATGAAGTTACACATGAACCACATGAGTATTATTGTAAACTGCCTGATCCTATATCAGAAAGACTTATTGTAGTTACAGATCCTATGCTTGCAACAGGCGGTTCAGGCGTAGAGGCAGTTGACTTTATTAAACAGCATGGTGGAAAGAATATTAAATTCCTTTGTATCATAGCAGCACCGGAGGGTGTTAAGAAATTTCATGAGGCTCATCCTGACGTTCAGTTATATGTAGGTCATCTTGATCGTGAATTAAATGAAAATGCATATATATGTCCTGGACTTGGTGATGCAGGTGACCGTATATTTGGCACGAAATAAACAGATGAATTTTTCAATTAAATAAAAACTCCCACTATATATTTATCTTTAAAATTAGAATATATAGTGGGAGTTTTGCTGGTTAAGCCTTTTGTTCTGTAAAAATATTTTGAAGAAATTATATGCTGATTATGGTTTTGAACCGATATATAATGCAGTAACGTAACAGTTCATGATATTTATAGAAAGGGGTTGTGTACCAGATGATTTTAAGATCTCAGGCAGTCGGAAATGTGATAGAAAGTAAATTTGAATCTGTGAATGAAATGGAAGATCAGTTTTATAACAATGCGAAATCTATCTTTAATAATGATATGTCAGAAGATGAAAAGAAACAGATGACAGCAATGATATACCAGAAGCTTAAATCAGGGAAAAAGTTATCGCCTAAAGAGGTTGATTACATCAGGCAGACAGATGCAAATTTGTATATGATGTATGTCAGGGTTCGTGCAAGTGCTGATTCGATAAAGCAAAATCTGAAAAGTGCCAAAACAAAACAGCAGGCAAATACTGCTATTGCAATAGCAGTAAATAGTGTATCTGATAAAGATCCTGCCAAAGAATATATACTTGCGGCAGTACAGAATATTGCTGAAAAGTTTAAACATTCTTCAGCTTATGCGAAATTACCGGATACAGAAGATGACAGTGTGAAAAAGAAGAAAAAGGGAATTAGCAAAATAAAAGAGGATTGGGAAAAAGATGATGAGGAAGATGTAGAGTTAGATTCATGGTCTCCATTAAACGATGAGATAAATTCAATGCCTAAATTTAATGTGATGTCATAGTTGTACTGGTGTACAAAGTATTGTAAACCCCTAAGTTATCTATCACACTTTAGTTTTAAGATGATAGACAATTTAGGGGTTATTATATACCTTCATATTTTGCTCTAGATTGTAAACTGTTCCATAATCTGAACCATAGTCTGAACCTGAGCTGTCTGCTCCTCGCTGACAGCAGCAGTTTCCTGTGAGGCAGCAGAGTTATTATCAACTATTTCAGCTACCTTGGAAACGTTATCGTTAAGTTTTCTCATGCTTTCAGATTCATATTTCATTGAATCTGCTAATTTGCTCATTCTTTCAGTCGCTTCCTTTGCACCTGAAAGAACTTCATTCATATTGGATGAGGCTTCGTCAGATATAAGTATTCCCTTAGCGACAGCATCAATTGTACCCTGTATAAGCTTTGAGGTTTCTCCGGCAGCTTCAGTAGATTGTTCAGCCAGTGATTTGACCTGTTCAGCTACAACAGCGAATCCTTTACCGGCTTCACCAGCGCGTGCAGCTTCAATTGAGGCATTAAGTGATAAAAGATTTGTCTGTTCTGCGATTTCTTCAATAACAACTATTATATTTCGTATTTCTTCAGAACATTTATTTATTTCAGCAATTGCTTCCTTTAATTCCTGCATTTTAGCATTGTTTTCCATAAGAAGAGTGCCAGCATTAGTTGACAATTTTATTGTTTCAGCAGCTTCTTCTGATTTTTGGTCCATAAGATGAGACATTTCATCAATTGCATCAGATACTTCAGATACATTTTTGGATTGCTCTGTACATCCTTCAGCAAGATCTGTTGCAGCATTAGCAAGCTGTTCTGAACCGCTGTCAATTTCGTGGGCAGCATTTACAATAGTAGAAAGAGTCTTTCTTGTTTTATCAATAATTTCCTGTAGGGATTCTTTGATAGCAACAAAATCGCCTACATATTTTTCATTTAATTCCACAACATAATTTCCATTTGCCATATGTTCAAGAACATCTGATATTTCCGAAATCATTTTGATAAAATTCTGATTCATGAAATTGATGGCAGCAACCATCTGTCCGACTTCACTTTCATCTTCCGTCATATCATTTTTATTATGGAAATTGCCTTCTGCAAGATTTCTTAGAAGACCTGATACTTTTACAATAGGAGATAATAATTCATTGTGTGAAAATGCAGTTAATTTTCTTACTTCAATCACAATTGCAATAAAAGCAGATAAAAATGCGATCATAATAATTGACATGATGATTGTAAGTATTGTTTCCTTTGATTTCATGCGTGATTGGATTTTATTTATGCAGTCATCTGTTTTTGAACTGATTTCAGAAGCCGTTTGATTGTACTTATCTCCATAAACAAGATCCTGCGCTGAACTTAAGTCATTCCCGTCTTCCGTCGAAGTACTATGATTTTTCCGTAGATATATGGAATCCTATTTTCGTAACCCAACAGCCTAATATCCGAAATTCCTTGATTTTTCAGTAAAAATTTATGCTCTTAAAGGGCATTTTTTTATTGAAAAAAATTTTTTTATATGTTATAATAATAGTACTTCATAGTACTCTATTCAGGAGGTGTTTATGGCATACTATTTAAGACAGGAAAAGAAGAAAAAAGGAGTCTATCTTCAGATGTATGATTCTTACTGGGATAAAGAAAAAAAGCAACCACGATCTAAAAGTGTGGAGTCTTTTGGCTATGTCGATGCCCTTGTTTCGGAAGATATTCCAGACCCGGTTGCTTACTATAAGGAATATGTTAAAAATAAAAATATTGAACGCGAAGCTGCCCTTAATGATGAGACCCGTCCCCGCGCCTTTTCATCGACCCCTGAAATGAATGTCGGGCACTTCCTTTTACACTCACTCTTATGTGAATTAGGTGTCAAAAAGACCATTGATATACTTTCTTCCCGGATGCGTTTCCAATTTTCCGTTTACGATATGATTGCACAGCTCATCTATGCACGGATACTGCACCCTTGTTCCAAGTCAAAGACAGCATCACATGTTTTCCCCCACCTGTACAGGGGAGTGCAGATCTCAGAAGATCAGGTCTATGATGGATGTGCATTTATTGGTGAATCTTATAAAAAATATATTGAATTATTCAATCATTGTTACGAGGAACATTACAAAAGGGATTTTAACAATGTCTTCTTTGATTGCACGAACTATTACTTTGAGATCGATCTTCCAAAAGAAGACAGGCAGAAAGGACCTTCTAAGGAAAACAGGCATGACCCCATCATAGGACAGGCACTGCTGCTGGATTCTGACCTTGTGCCGCTGGCCATGCAGATGTATCCCGGAAATGAATCTGAAAAACCTTATATCCGGAAACTCATCGAAGAAATGAAACAGCGGTATAAAGTTTCAGGAAGAACAATCCAAGTCGCCGACAAAGGCCTGAACTGTGCCAGAAATATCTATGCAGCAGTGAAAGAATCTAATGACGGATATATCTTTTCCAAATCCGTACATGGCCGTAATTTAAGTGAAAAAGAAAAGCAGTGGGTCCTGCTTGAGAATGATAAAAATGTATTCACGAGCTATACCGATGAAAATGGCAAACTGCTCTTTAAATTAAAATCATGTGTGGATACATTTTACTATAAATTTAAGGAAACGGATCCAGAGACCGGTGAGGAAAGGGAGATTACGTTCAGTGTAAAGGAAAAACGTATCGTTTCTTACAATCCAAACCTTGCTAAAAAACAGCAGGCAGAGATCAGGAAGATGGCCGATAAAGCATCAAATTATAATACATACAAAAAAATGGCAAGACAGGATCTTGGAGACTCTGCAAAATATATCAAAATCATAACAAAAGATGAGAAAGGAAAAAAAGTGAAGCCCGTCGTCGAAATCGACCAAGAGAAAATAGATAATGACCTCAGATATGCAGGCTACAATCTTATCGTCACCTCTGAACTGGATATGGAACCTCTGCAGGTCTATCAGACATATCACAATCTTTGGAAGATAGAAGAATCCTTCCGCATCACAAAATCATACCTGGATGCCCGTCCGGTATATGTGCAAAAAAAAGAAACAATCTACGGGCATTTTTTGGTATGCTACCTTAGTTTGTTTCTTTTAAGAATTTTAGAAATAAAATGCTTTAAGAACAACGTAAGTTCCTATGACCTTATCAATTTCATGCGCGACTTCCGAGTAGTAGACCGAGGTGACGGTAACTACATAAATATCTCCAGAAATCAGCGTGTCAATGATAAAATCAAAAAAGTAACAGCATTAACAAATCTTGATGCACTATATTTATCAAAAGATGAAATTGATGGTCTCTTTGATAATTGCATGCTCATTGATAGCTAAAAGTACTAGGTTTTGAGCAAAACGACGGAAGTCAGGTTTCATGCGTGATTGGATTTTATTTATGCAGTCATCTGTTTTTGAACTGATTTCAGAAGCCGTTTGATTGTACTTATCTCCATAAACAAGATCCTGCGCTGAACTTAAGTCATTGTTCTTCACAGCATCCATAGCCTGTTCTTCCAATGGAACAAGATTGTTGGAAAGAGAGGCTATTTCTTCAAGTTCTGCCCATTCATTTGATTTAAGATGTCCCTTTTTTAAACCATTCCATGCAATATCACGATTTTTATCATCATTTAATTCCTTATAATAATCGTCATAATATTGACTATTGCCTGTAACAGCATAAGTGCGTACAGCAGATGTAAGATTTTTAGAACCGATTCTATACTGATTCAGATATACAGTATTTTTAAGCTGTTCATTCTTAGAACTGTTAGAATATAAGGTAATGATTGCAAAGAGTACCAAATATATTATACCGGCTATTATTGCAATATAAGTGGACCTTTCAATCCTTTTTAGCATAGCAGACTGGCTTTTGTCATTGGGTGTGCTTTGCTGTCTGTTAGTTTTTTTCATATGTTTCCTCCTTAAGTGTTTATGTTTATATAATAATGAATAAACTACATATATAATTATATATAAAAGATAGATATTAAACAATACTTATGTATTAAACGCTAAATAAACGCTAAATAAACATAAACTGCATAGCAGCGATTGACAACGTAGTTGGTAGGTTTATGAATATAAGAAATGGATGGCTTAACTGTTATTAATTTTTTTTAAGATTTTTTCGACAAAGTTGTTGACAAAGTGACAGATAGGTGATAATATATCATTCGTTGTCGCGAGAGAAATCAGCAGACAACAATAAATTCTGAATAATGTTTTGAAAGAATCTGAGAAGTGTTCTTCAAAACAGAAATAAACAGAAATTCAAAAAATAAAAAAGTTGTTGACAAGTTAAGCAAAGCGTGATAATATATATCTCGCTGACGCA
>CAZFFA010000114.1:0-4147 GCA_964517955.1 uncultured Jutongia sp.
TGCCTGGTGATAACGTAGAAATGACTATCGAACTTATCCATCCAGTAGCTATGGAGCAGGGTCTTAAGTTCGCTATCCGTGAGGGTGGACGTACTGTAGGTTCAGGTAAGGTTGCTACAATCATCGAGTAATTGCTTGTTTATAAGATTATAAACTTGTTTTATAGCCTCTCAGAGAGAAATCTCTGGGAGGTTTTTGTAATTATGTATAAAAAAGCAGACAACGAAATTTATTCAAATGAGAGATGAAATGATGATAAAGAAAATACTTAATATTCTGGAAATTGTATTTTTAGTATTAACTATAGTTGGTGTTATCTATATAATAAAAAATAGTGGAGAGGTTGGTATAGAATATGCGGTTATTCCTTGTTTGTGTAATATAGTGGTTATGTTGGTTGATAAAAATATGAATAATTAGGAAATTATTCATTTCATGTAAACAAAAAATATTCCGCTAAGGATTCGCGCATATGCATAATGTTTTATATTTTTTTAATTTTTGTGGATGACGAATTGATGAATTATCGAATAAAACGTATATTATAATAGTAGTATATGTGTTAGTATAGCATCTAGATAGCTCTGTTATGGAGTGTATAGTTTTAATTACATAAATAACTATTGGTAAATAGCTTGATTGCAGCTTTAAAGTTTATGAGAAAATGGTAACTTTTAATTGATTATAATATATTATTCGGTTAAAAGTTTTTTTTAACCCTAAAATAAGGAGAAAAATATGAAACGTTTAAAAAGATATGTTGCCCTGGTTCTTGTAGTTGCTCTGATATTTCAGGTAGATATAAGAATTGCAGACGCGAAAGAAGCAGAAACACCACAAGTGCAGTCTGTAGACAAAGTAAGAACTATATACAATATGCTGATACCGATTCGATTTAAAGGAGAATCAGAATATTTAAATACTTCGATACTGGAAGATGACAATATTACGAATATGCAACTTATAGACAATACATATAATAAGTCTATGTATTCAGTTAAGGAATATTATAAGGCAGTATCAAATCAGACAGTAGATATTGAAACAGTGTATCTTGCGCCAGAAACAGAAAATGACCAATTTGCATCAATCGAACTTGATAAAACGAGAGGATATTATTCACCAAAGACAGCACAAAATCCGGAAGGATATACTACAGATGCTGAATATAGACGATCAGAGTTAGTAAGAGACTGGTCTAAAAAAGTAGAAGAAGCAATAAACAATGGTGCTAAATTAAAAGATATTGATGGAAGTGTAATTGATTTTGATAAGTTAGATTCAAATGATAAAGGTTTAATTGACAGTATTACATTGATTTTTACACCATTCTGATGCAAAGTATGCATCAGAATGGGCATCTCCATTGTGGGCATACCAAAACTATAATGGTTTACTTAAAATTAAAGCGGGCAAAAAAACATTAACAAGTAATAGATATTATCAGGCTCCAATTCAAAATGACCCGGTAAGTATTTATAAAGATGGAAATGATGTGATTTTTTCCAATACAAAAACATTAATTCACGAAATGGGACATATGTTTGGATTATTAGATCTTTATTCATCTACAGGTGGAAAAGATGTAGTATATTTTATGTCATCAATGGCTAAAGAGATATCACCGGTTGTACAGTTTATGACATCACGAGAGAGACAAGCTGCCGGATGGCTTAATAACGAGAATATTACACCTATTACAGAGGCTGGAACATATACACTTCAGCCAACAAAGGATAAAAGGCAGGATGGAACTGTAGCATATACATTGGAACTTCCGAATAGCAGAAAGCTTTATCTCGAATATCGTTATGTAGACGATTCAAAGGTAAATCGTTTTGATTGCAATGGAGGAAAACGTGAATTATATAAATATAATACAGGTGCTGATCCAGCGTGGGTATCAGCAGGAAATTCAGGATTAAATAAATCAGGGTTGCTGGCCTGTGATGTAGATACGAGTAAAGATTTCCCGAGTAATAATGGCTCAACCCCTCAGCTATCTGTTGTTGATGGTAGCTATGATTCTAAAATTGATGCACCAAGAGGCAAGGGTGAGGAAATAAATTATGGTGGTTATACGATTGAAGTAACAGAGCTTACAAAAGAAGAAATAACATTTAAAGTTAGTGGAAAAGCATTTGGAGAAGAAAATCAGCCTGAACAGCCTGGAACAGAGGGAAAACCTTCTTCAAATGGTGTGACATTGCTTGCACCATCAGAGGTTGGCAATGATCTTCAGATGACTGTAGCAAGAGGAAGTGAAATTCAGTTTATCGCACAGACAGAAGGTAAGAAAAATACATATAAAGATTTTGCGTGGAATTTACAGTATAAAAATGATGGAACGGATGATGGAACAGGAATTAATCTAGAAACCGGCTTATTGAAGATAGGAAATTTTGAAACACCAACAAGTGTATTAAAAGTAGTGGGAAGGTATAAGAAAGATGATACAAAGTCAATTACAATAGATGTAAAAGTAGTATTAGCAAATGAAGAAATACCGGTAACCTATTCTGTAACATATCTTCCTGGAGAATATGGTATTGGCACGATCGAATCTGCTCGAAAGGCAAATAATTCCAAGCTTTCATTAAGTGATGCATTATATACGAGAACAGGATATATTCAGACCGGCTGGTCACTTAGTGATGGTGGAGAAAAAGCGTATGACTTAAAGAGCACATATGATAAAAATAGTTCGGTTATTTTGTATCCTTATTGGACGAAGAAGACAGAAGCAAATTCAACAGTGAAACCAAGTGCAACACCGACCCCAACAACATCTCCAACTGTAATGCCGACAGTAAAACCAACAGCAACTCCAACTACACCATCAGGAGGAACAGGCGGAGGGGCACCTTCAGGACCAGGTATACCATCAGGAGGAGAAACAGGTGGAGGAGCACCAGAAGTTCCGAAACCAACAGAATCAGTAAGTCCTACTCCAACAGTAACGCCAACAGAATCACCAAATACGACTCCAACAGTAATGCCAACAGAATCGGCGAGTCCGACACCATCGGTACCCCCAACAGTGACACCAACTCCAACTATTTCTCCGACTCCGGGAATTGTTTTAAACGCAAGCTCTATTGTGTTAGATACAGGTGCTTCCCAAAGAGGGAAGATAACAGCACCTGTAGTTGGTTCGGACAAGAAAGTATTGTTTAAAAGCAGTAATTCCAATATTGTTAAGGTGGACCAGAATGGTAATTTAACTGCATTAAAAGCGGGAATGGTAAATATTACTGCATCAGCAGGTGGCATGAAGGCAATTTGCAAGGTTATAGTAAAGACAGCATCAGTAAAACTCAATACTAATTCTGTAGTTTTATATCTGCCAAAAATGAAGTCGGCTAAATTAAATGTTAAAGTATCAGGGGCATCATCTAAAGTAACTTTTAGAAGTAAAAATACAAAGGTGGTAAAAGTAGATGCGTCAGGAAAACTTATGGCTGTAAAGGCAGGAAAAACATCCGTCATAGCTACAGCCAATGGAAAAACTGCTGTCTGCAAAGTGGAAGTTAAGAAGACCTCGCTTGAACTTAATCAGATAAGGGGAATACTGTATCTTAATGGTAAGAATAGTATTCAGCTCAGACATGTAATTGTTGGTCCAAGCAAAAGGGTCATATATAAAAGCAGCAATACAAATGTATTAAAAGTAAGCAGTACAGGAAAAGTGCTGGCTGTAGGAAAGGGAACTGCGTATGTAACCGTTACAGCCAATGGAATTAAGAAAAGGTGTAAGATAACGGTATTATAAATATAAATTCTTGCTACATACTACATATGACTATATAATAATATGATGTAATATATATTAAATTATAAAAGTAGAACAAAAGAGTAAGAATTACTTGCCAAACAGGAGGAAAGATGTATAAGCATAAAAGGTTGATAGTATCTGTTTTAATCTGCGTTATTGTATTGCTTCAGATTGGATTCGGTTTTAGTTTTGCGAGGGCAAAGAACGGGTCGGATGAAAGTCAGTCAGGTCAGATAGAAGTTATTTTAAACGTAGATGATAAACTGATGAAAAAATATATAGAAGCATTCAACCAGAAATATCCTGGTATAAAGGTTAAATATACAAAATGTTCAGACTATGAGTCTGATATTATGAAGAGGATAAATAGTG
>CAZFFA010000114.1:4172-8502 GCA_964517955.1 uncultured Jutongia sp.
CCTGCATCTCTTGATTCAGAAGGGGTTCAAAATTATCTTGAGCCTTTGGGAAATGTAGAAGATTTTACAGATAAATATAATTTTGTAGAAAATGCTTATATAATCAATGATAAAGTGTATTCTCTTCCGTCAAGTGCGTATCTAAAGGGAATACTTTACAACAGGGAAGTGTTTGACAAGGCAGGTATATCAAGAACACCAAGAACTCAGGAGCAGTTTATCAAAGCACTTTCTATGATTAAAGAAAGAACAGAGGCTGTTCCTTTCTATACAAATTATGATATAGACTGGGTATTAAGTGATTGGTCTTTTTTCCCATATATAGAGATGAGTGGAGATGCCAAGTACAGAAGTGAAAAGTTTATATATGAGAAAAATCCTTTCTTAAAGGGAAGTAATTATTATAAATCATATAAGCTCTTATATGATATTGTAAACAAAGGTTTATGTGAGGATGCATCATCTTCTTTTGATTTTGGACAGATTTGTACAAAAGTTAATAATGGAGAGATTGCAGCGGTAGTCGCAGGTACATGGGCGTATCAACAGATGAAATATGCCGGCAATAATCATGATGCTGTAGCATTTATGCCATTTCCAAATGAAATTGATGGCAGACAGTATTCGACTATCGGAGTTGACTATGGTTACAGCATAAGTAAAAATAGCAAAAACAAAGAACTGGCTAGGAAATTTATTGATTTTATGATTGATGAATCCGGATATGCTATTGATAATGACAGGATTTCCATAGTAAAATCAGATCCATTGCCGGATGTATATAGTAAGATTAATAATCTTGAATTAAAGATCAGTGATTCTCTTAATGATAGAAGTTATTATTACCTAAATAAACTAACTGAAAAAAGAAATCCGGAAAGTGTAGAGAGTATTCGTGAAGTTATTGATGAAGCACGAAAATCTGACGGTGACTATGATCTTCTTATGAAATCCTGGAATGATACATGGGAGGAGTCGCGGTCTGCCGGTATGAAGACATATCGTTATGAAGAACTTCAGAATGAAACTGAATTTTCTGATGATACGTCAAATGGAACACCGGAAACTTTGATAATGGATAACTCAGATGTAGAGTATTCAAAGACAGAGAAAGAGTATATTCGTGCTGCAAAGAAGATAAAGGTGGGTTATCTTACCAATATGGCTCCATTTCAATATGAAGAAAAAAATGGAAGGGAGTTTGTTGGTTTAGCAAAAGTAATATGTGAATCGGTGAAAACAAGTACAAAGATGAAATTTCAATATGTGCCATTTACCAATTCCAATGATCTTGTAAATGCATTGTATTCCGGTCAAATAGACATGGCAGCAGGGCTTACGGGAAAGGAAGAAGGAACAGGGGATCTACTATTTTCTAAATCATATTTTGAGCTTGCCAATGCAATAATAAAAACAGATACGCTTGAGCTTAGCAATCTGGCATCAAAAAAGGAAGGCTATGTTAAAAAGAGTAAAATCAGTACAGAGATTGATGTTAACTCGAAAAAAATAAGTTATTCTTCTATGGCTGAAATGGTTCGTGGCGTAAATAAAGGAGAAATAGATTTTGCAGTATGCAATTATTATAGCGCAAATTATTATATAAAGGATGGGGGCTATTCTCATGCAGCGGTAGTTCCGCTTACTGAAAAGTCAAATTATTGTCTGGCATTTTCAAAGGACGTTGATACAAGACTTTTATCAATATGTAACAAATGTATTTATAGCTTTCCACAGGAACGTATCCAGATGATACTTATGAAATACATGGACCCTCAGGCAAAAAGAATCACACTTACAAGGTACATGCTTGCCAATCCTGTGCAAAGTGCACTGATAATCGGTGGATTTGTGTTATTTATTCTTGGTTCTGTCCTGTTATATAAAAAGGAAAAGGACGAGGGAAGAAAGAAGCACGAAATGGATATTAAGCGATATACCATTCTTTCACAACTTACAGATGAATATGTATTTGAATATGATTTTGCAACTGATATGATTCATTTTGACAGCAAATTCAGTGATAAATTCGGATTTGATACCAATGTAAATCTGTCCGATAACTTTAAAGGCAATGAGTCTTTGGTGAAGTTTGTAAATGAGTTTTTAAAAGCGAAAAATACAGACAATGTTAATAGTGAGCCATTTGAGCTGGATGACAGCAACAATGAAAATCAATGGTACCGTATGACATCTTATCGTATTCTGGATGATAAGAAAAATCCACAGCATGTTATTGGAAAGCTGATAAATGTACAGGATTTTATCAATGAAAGAGAAAAAATCGAGCAGGAAGCAGACAGAGACCATCTGACTTCTTTGTACAACAGAACCGGATTTGAACGAAGAATTTCAAAAATGTCTGAGGAATATGGTAAGGCAGATAGTTTTGTCTTTGCTGTTCTGGATATGGATTATTTTAAGTCTGTAAATGATTCTTTGGGTCATCTGGGAGGTGATGAGGCATTAAAAACACTTGCAGATGAACTTATTAAGATCAGTAGTGATAAGATTATATGCTCAAGATATGGCGGTGATGAATTTGTAATCAGCATGTTTGACATTTCAAAGCAGGAAGCAGATGATATATTCCAAAAAGTTGTTCAGAATATGAACAGGACAATGAATTTTGAAGGAAAAGAACATGTGCTGTCAATCAGTCTTGGGGCAGTATACTGCGATGAGATAAGAACAACAGATCAGGCATTTGAGCGTGCCGACAGAGTATTATATCATGTAAAACAGGATGGCAAGAATGGTTATAAATTATTGAATTATGAAGATGTAGATATGTAATAAACTGCATAATGAATTTAGAAAACAATAGAGAGGGCATATATTATGTTTGAAAGAAAAGATAAAAGCGCAGTTTCTATTATAGGCGGTGAAGATGGTCCGACAAGTGTATTTGTTGTTGGTCCACATGACAAAAAAACATTTAGAACGAAAGTAAGAGATAATATATACAAAAATAAACGTAGGAAAGCGGCAGGGAAGATATATGCAGAACCGCATACTCTCAAAGAACTGATAAAATATGCAGAAGACAATTATGATTTAGCTGAGGTCGATTTTGAGGATGAAAGATATATAGAACAGCGAAATGGTGCAAAAGAGAGTTTTATCTTAAAATATAAACCGGAGCTGCTTGGGGATATGAGGAATATTGAAAGACCTGATATGACAGATGAAGAATCTGTAAAAGATTTTTTGGCAAAGATAAAAGCGAGAAGTGATATGGCTGCCAAAATTCCGGACAGTGAAATTCCTATGGATTTTCATATATATGAAATCAGGATAGACGGTGGTTTGCTTGAAATGGAGATCGATTATATATGGAACGAGTTTGGAATATCATATTCAGGTGATAAGAAAGCAGTAAAATGTTTACAGAAGATTTCAAAAGATTTGTATATTTACTATGGGGTAAGTGAAGAAGATATAGAAGAAAAGACGGAAAGATATTCTGCACTGTTAGTCGCATTGAGTGAGTAAGTATGTAAAATAAAAATCCCCTATCCTGGCTTTTAAAAATAAGCCGGATAGGGGATTTTTTACTTTATTCTAAGGGAGTGAACACTTTGTATGGGTAGAAATTATTTACACTTTACAGTCTTAATCTTTGACCATGAAGCAAAGCATTTAACGTCATTTACTTTTTTATAAGTACGTATTCTTACAGAATATTTTGTTCCCTTTACAAGCTTCTTGATTTCTTTAGAAGTTGTTTTCTTATTTGAAATATTGTAAGTTTTAACATTCTTATTGAAAGATTTGTCAGTTGAAAGCTGTAACTGATAACCGGAAGCGTTATTATTTTTGCTCCACTTAACTATAATCTTTTTGGACTTAGATGAAATACTGTTGATCTGGGCTGTTTTCTTTGGTCCGATTGTGTATTTAAGTGTTGTTTTGCCACTGTAGTTACCTTTATATTCTATAGTAACAGTATAGCTTCCAATTTTCTTAGAGTTCTTGTTTGAGAATTTAACTGTATAATCTTTGCCGTTTTCAAGTAATTTTCCTTTTGTATTTTTTACAATAACAGTTGGTCTTTTTACTTTGCCGTCATATGTATATGAATCTTTTGATAGTGCTGCACTTTTAACCTTCTCATTGTTTTCTTTTGTGCTTCTTTTTACCCATGATGATGTACCATCATCAGCATACAGATAAAGTGATGTAACAGAACCTTTTGTTATAACTTCATATGGTGCAGATGATACATTTTCCCCATTTTTTACAAGATATACACCTGATTTTTTGTCTTTGTCACCATCATTGTCATAATTATAGAATGTATATTCGAGGGTTCTTACATAATCACCTG
>CAZFFA010000115.1:0-8491 GCA_964517955.1 uncultured Jutongia sp.
GTTAAATTCTGTGGCGTTTTATTTTTCTATAAATCTGCAAATAGGCTGTATTAGCTTGATATAGGACAGCGAAATTGATTCTTCATGAATAAATTTTTCCATAAATATACACAATAATAAGACAACCCGCCACTCGCTTTGACTACAAGTGACAGGTTGTCCAAAAAGTTCCTATATATAAGAACTACTATATATTCAATTATAATCTCAAACGGTTGACATCGTCTGAGTTGTCGTCGTACGGCTCCGTCCTCATAAAACTTACCGTCTTCCATCTTTCTAATATGATATTGATAAATGCACTTCCCTGACCTGTTCTTCAAATAATAAAAGTAATGCATCCACGACTGTATGACAAAGTGAGGTAATAAATTCACAATCACGTCTCACAGCACTTTGCATACGCAAATATATCTGGTGCATCCTCCGAACAAAATCTAAGATTGCCTGAGGGGTATGAATAGTTTCTCCCAAACGTTTCTTAACTGCTTCCGGGCTGTGTACATAAGCTCTCATCTCATGTTTGAGCTCCTCTTCATAGATACAGTGATCTTTTAACTTCCCGGGGTAATTCATGTTGTGAGGAAACGTAAAATAATCTGAAATGTAATGTGTAATCACTCCTAAATGTCTGCAAAAGTAGCAGTCAGCCCCTTTATTCGGGTCAAAATGTGATATTAACTTTTCAAATTCTTTCTCTAAAACATCAAAGGAATCCTCAAATGTATGCTTCCTAACCAAAAATGATGGAACGCAATCTGGTAATATACTACCAATATAGAATGAACCTTTGTGCTGTCCTAAAGCTTCCATCCCTTCGCTATTCATCAGATACCATGCCAATGAAATATGGGATTTCTTTCTCATATCAGCCTCCTCTCCTGACATTTACACGATACACACCACTGTCTTTATTTGTTAAACCAATTGTATACCCAATTTTGTATTTTTGCAATAGTTTTCTGACATCTTCACAAAACTTTCACAACATTTTTTCATTTTTATCTTTATATCAGATTTGTGTCACTGTTCTATTTTGTAAGCAGCACAAAATTTCCGTATGTTTTAGCTTTAAATCCGTCATTAGTCAGTGGTGATATATCCGAACCTGAATCACATATATATATTCCATCCTGATCTATATATGAATATATATCAAAATTCATTGTAAACCTTCCAAATGAATCAGTTCCTATATATGCTCCCGGATAATTGTTGTATATGACTGTATCTATATATTCATCAACCGGAATCCTACTGTAAAACATCACTCTTGACTGGGTAATTCCAGGCGTTATATATATATTTCCATCTTCTTTCAAAGCATCATCTAGTGCATCTTCAAGTCCAACGCAAAAGCTCTTTCCTGCAATATCATTATATTCAGTCAGATAATAATGGCTGAATGATATAAACATTGCCGTATAAATCACTGCTGGAATAATTATAAGCTTCCAATTAACTGCTCTGACTACATTGTATATGCCTATAGCTGTCATAAGAACTATTGACATCATAAGACAGTTTGCCCTGTTTACATTGACTTCTATAAGTGCAGACAAAATGAATCCACCTATAAGCTGTATAAGAATTATAGGATATCCACTCATTTTTCTAGCTTTAACAGCCTTGAATGTCTGATATATAGTTATAATTATTCCGGGAATCCAAAATACAATTGATACCCTGTAAAATATTCCATATCTGTCACATACATTTGTTACAAGCCCGTCTGTCTGTTTTATCAGGATATCAAATACATTTTTAATATTATCCCCCACATTTTCCAATGACAGTTCCCCTCCTCTGAAATACAGAAGTTTCGGTATTGATATAAGTGGTGTCCTGATTTCATCTATCCTGTCCGTATTGACAAGAAGAAATAAAAACAGTGGTAATGCTAAAATTCCCAATATCAATACGGCTATAATCGTATTTTTCTCTATTTTGATACGATTCATATATAATGCATATAATACCTGCGAAAAAAGCATGATTGGCACAAATGGCCAGATTGTTGCATAGCTATATAATGAAAGTCCATACATAACTGCCGATATAATAAAATATTTTGAATTTTCCATACCAAGTACAAAAAAATACAGACCAAACAGTAAAAATCCCGGAGCAAGATTGGATTCAAGTCCCCATCTTGCAAGCATTATATGCCATGGAACTACAGCTAATACAAACATCGAGATAAGTGCCATCTTTGTATCAAATAACTTCTTCATAAGAAGATAACATACCCATAGACTTAATACTGCAACTATGACCTGTGGAATTCTTATAACCCATGTCTTTAGTCCGAAGACTGCTATAAACGGGATCATAAGATATGAATTTAATACATTCATTCCACTGCCCCATGCTGTAAGATATACAGGCATATGATATCCGAATGAATCTTTTCCATAGTGAAGTATTGAATATGCCTCATAACCTGCAAACGCTTCATCCTGATTGATTCCATCCGGAACATTGCCAAATTGCCACAATCTTATAAAAAAACCTGCCGCCATTATCAATATAAATAATATTTTTTCATAATTAAACTTACTATCTGCTTCTTTTGATTTATATTTCATATCTTATATTATCCCCCTGTTTTGTCTTATGCACTTTACAAGATACTATCATATTTTTGCTGTAAAGTAACTTATCTTTTTATAAATCCGGCAGACTCTGCATCATAAACCTGCTGACATGGCTACAGCATTACTTGACATTTTCATAATTAGTCTGTAAAATATCGATAGTTATTCTGCAATTCTTGTCTTGAATAACTGTTACATATTGAACTAATAAAATATAAAATGATTGGAGTTGATTTTTTGGATTCAGGTGACGCCTCGCGCATTATCATACTGCTTATCCTATTGGTTCTCTCTGCGTTCTTTTCATCAGCAGAGACATGTCTTACCACTGTAAACAAAATGCGCATGAAATCTATGGCAGATGAAAAGGTTAATGGAGCAGATCTGGTATTAAAGCTTGTAGAAGATCCAACAAGACTGCTTAGTTCTATTCTTATTGGCAACAACATTGTTAATTTAAGTGCATCTTCACTTACAACATCTTTTGCTATTGGACTTGCAAAAAATATGGGATTTTCTTCCATGGAAAGTGCCATTACGGGTATTGCCACAGGTATTCTTACCATTGTTATCATAATATTTGGTGAGATACTGCCTAAGTCTTTTGCATCAGCCAACGCAGAGAAAATGGCTTTAATATATGCTAGACCGGTATATACTATTACCACTATTTTAAGACCACTTTCTTTTATTTTTGATAAAATATCACATGGTTTTCTTTATCTTATGCATATTGACCCATCTGATAAACCTGCTATTACTGAAAATGAGCTTCGTACAATAGTTGATGTCAGTCATGAAGAAGGTGTTATCGAGAGCGAAGAACGTCAGATGATAACAAACGTAGTTGATTTTGGTGATTCTCTTGCAAAAGATGTAATGGTTCCTAAAATGGATGTGGAATTTGCCAATGTCAAACTGACATACGAAGAACTTATCGAATGTTACAACAAGGAAAAATTCACACGTATGCCTGTTTATAGTGAAAGCCGTGACAACGTTGTCGGTATTATCAATCTTAAAGACCTTTTCTTCTATCAAGGTTCAAAAGAAGATTTCAATATGGCAAATGTAATGAGAGAGCCTTACTTCACATATGAATATAAGAAAATTTCAGAACTCTTTTTTGAAATGAAGCAGGAATCAATTCCTATGGCAATTGTTCTTGATGAATATGGTGCTACTTCAGGTATTCTTACTATTGAAGATCTTATCGAAGAAATAGTTGGTGAAATAAGAGATGAATACGATGCCAATGAAGAAGACGAAATAACAAAAATAGATGATAAAACCTACATCCTTCTTGGTGTAGCTAAACTTGATGATATTGATGAAGCACTTGGAATAAGGATAGAATCTGAAGATTATGATTCAATAGCAGGTCATATCATTAATCTTCTTGATCATTTCCCTGATGCCGGAGAATCAGTCAGTGATAACTATGCTGAATATACGGTTCTTGCCGCAACCAAAAATAAAATAGATAAAGTCAGACTACATCTTCTGCCCAGACCGGCAGTGGAAGAAGATGATACAGAGAAAGAGGAAGCATAACAGCTTCCTCTGTTGTTTTATACAATATTATCCGGCAGACAGTCTTCATAAAGACACTTGACTGCCCGTTGACCAACTGCCCTGTCTATCGCTCCGCCACTGTATTCTGATACACAACGCTTAAAATTGCATCTGTTTATCACACCCTTGTTTCCATACATTTTTATGCCTGCACCACTTTTTGCCCTGCAGTTTACAAATACACACTTCTCTATATTGCCACCCTGACAATATATTGCCCCTGACTGACAGAAATTAAATATACACTCTGTTATATCCGGAAAATACGCATTATAAATTGCTCTTCCACCATTCATATTACGAAAAAGCGAATTGGATACTGAAATTCTGCTGCCTCGTATATTCAGTCCGCCGGTTCTCATCATACCGTCAAACTCACAATGCTGAATACGACATTCCTTACTTCCATCTATATATATCATATCGCTGTTTTCAAGATTGTTGCATTTAACTCTTACATTCTTCATATACAGACTTCCATTGCAGTATATAGGGTAATTGATATAAAGACTGGCATTCTTTACTATCAGTCTGGCTTTTGAATCCACGTATACAGGACAATCTATAAGTGTCGAGATCTGTATAGTATATTCCCCTGTTATATTAAATCCCTGTCGTCCTGATATATGCTGTACAATTTCTGCCCCCTGTGGATGACAGTGAGAAAAAACCATCCCACTTACTTTTCCATCCGATACTCCTGAATAATATAGTGCTGCCCCATACTCCGCCACATTACATCTTTTAAATTCACAATTATTTATACTGCTTCCATCTACTGCATATACTGCACCGCCTCTTTTGGCTTCACAGTCACTAAAGTAGCAGTCCTCTATCATAACCGCACCTGATTTTGCCATGATTGCACCACCATCTTCCGGCGAATAACAATTAGAAAACCTGCATGAAACAACTTTAAGTATATCTCCCCAGAATCGTATTGCAGCACCTCTTGTGGTATTGTTTATAACTGTATCGTTTATCGCTAAACGGCCTGCTTCTGCTCTTATAAACATACCAAAGTTTCTACAATCAACATCACATTGGGACACCTGAAGATTGCTAAATTCCTTTTTTATATTGATACATGCTCTGTGATTGTCTGTTTTTCTTACTATTCTGCTGTTTTTTATAATAAGATTGCCACCTTCAAGAACTATATTGCCATATACACTGACATTGGCATGATCTATTGTAAGTGTCATTCCTGAATAAAGCACTATATCCTCTTTTATCCTGCATGAATCTACTATCCTAAATATCTTCTTTTCATCTAAAAGTTTCTGTGTACACTCTATATCTTCTTTGAGATCAGTAATATAATATCTGAGATCTGATATTTCTATCGATGGAACAATACCGCTTATCATCATTCCTATCCTTTTGCACTCTGCAGCATTTGATATAAATGCATTTTTCATAAAATTCCATATCAGATTAAGTGTTTCAAACTCTACACTGAACATTTTTGCAAACATTCTTATTGATGCATTTTCATCTTTGGATACAGGCTCCTGTCTCAAAGTCACATTTACAATATCCATTATAAGAAGAACCCTGTCCCTGTCACTTTTTATATTCTCCAGCAGATAATCAATTATCAGACTCTGCTCTTTTGAGCTTCTAAGTGACCATGCTATATCCGAAGAACTCATTTTCAAACCATACTTCAATAATCTCTGAAGTTCAAGATTATTAAGAGGATTGTCTGACTTATTGAGCTTAGCCTGCGATATCATTATAGCACCATACATAACCCTGTACTCTAAGGTTCTGGCACACATAGGATGTTCAGGAGTCATCCATATTTTCTTTTTGTAATTAAATTTTGTAAGTATATCAACTATCATATAGATGCTCCTTTCAATTCATAACATAATGAAAGCTGCATATCTTCTGCTATATATGAAGTTCAAAATCATCCTCATATACATTAAATATCGGCATATCTTCCGGAATACATTCTGTACATTGGCATTCCGTTACATATTGTCCATATTTCTGATATTTAAAATAAACTGCCGCCCCGAGATATTTTGCACGACAATTTTTAAATTCACACATTGCAAATTTTACATTGCCGATTGTTTCTGACCTGATTGCACCACCATATTCTGCATATGTATCCTGAAATCTTGTTCCTGATATTCTCATTCTTGCTGAATTGTATATATCTACAGCTCCTTCTTTACAATTCATAAATTCAGAATCTTCTATTATCGCCGATCTTCCTCTAAAATCAATAGCTCTTACTTTATCTGTTCGATGTATATTTGTCCGCAATAATATAAGTCTGCCGGAATTTTGATATAAGGCTCCACAAAATGATCCACAGTCGATAAATGAATCTTCTATATGTACTACAGCAACTTTATACATTCCAAGCCAAAAATCACTATCGCATCCTTCAATTATAACTCTTGCATTTTTTATCTGTATCCTTCCGCCATCTACATATATGTGTCCATTCATTCTGATAAGAGCACCTTTTATAAGAAGTGACCCGCCTCTTTCAACAATTATACTGCCATTGATAACAGCCGGCTTATCGAGTATCATAGTTTTTCCTGATGCAACATTTATATCATTATATGTTTCCTCAATATAAAAATCAGGATAATAATATATAACTGTACCATAATCTATTTCATATCCCTGTGCTTTGAATCTGTTGTATACTTCTATTGCCATATCAAGATCTTTTTTTGATACAGCACCTGCAAGATCATCAAAAAACTTCTTCTCCTCATGAGAAAATCTAAATATTTCCATATAGTTATTTATTATCTTTTTGCAGTATTCCTGTGACCAGAGCGACTTCTGATAGAGTTTATAAAGATCTACAATAAAAGAATACTGTTCATCCTTATTCTTAATAATCCTAATACATTCACTCATCTTTAGATCAAAGTAGTTATTGATATCTACGATTATATTATTCCTGCTTTCATCCTGTATGTCCATGATATCCAAAAAGTTCTCAAACAGATCCTGCAGCTCAGTTATCGCTTTCATATTGCCAAGTGCCATAACGCCTATACCAAAGCAATAATAATATTTAAACGAATTGTCATGATCTGACATAGGATGCTTTACATGTTCAAGCTCACTCTGTCTTTTTTTTAAGTATTCAAGTATATCCATAGCACAAACCTCCTGTTTTAGAAGTTGATTGCTCCGCAATACCTCTCATAAATGAAGGGGAAGTGATTTTGAAACGTACTTTCCCACTTTGTTATATTTTATCAGAATATCTTATATATGACAATTATCATTGTTAAAAATATACTGCTACTATTGGCACATAAGATCTATCAATTCCCTGCTGTCTGATTTTCTTTCCTCTTTCTTAAGCAGCATAATATTTCTACGGAGCATTTTGGCTGCCTCTACGCTTTTTTTAATAAAATAGCTGTTTTCAGAGCCAGACGGATGATAAAAATTTCTATTGATAAACTGAAGCATCCTTCCTGATGTCATAGACTCTGACAATTCCATGTTGTATGGGATTATACCTATTTTATTGCGTGGTATCTTGTATTCATAACATATGCGTGAATAATTCCATGCAAGTTCCTTCTGATATTTTCCAATTAGAAATACTGCTTTTTCTGCCATAGAAGAATAATTATCAAAAAACTCTCTTATCAAAAATGGATTTTGTGCTATATTTACTACGATTAAATCTGAATTGTGAAGAATTAACTTTGAACTAAGATTCTGATTTGTCTCTGTGTCTACAAAAACATAATCAGCAAAATCATTTAGAATTTTAAAGAGTTCGTTGTGAACAAGACTAAAGTCGTAATTAAAAACTTCTTTGTTGAAAATAAAACCTTCCGGGAGATAATACATACTTGTATATAACAGCGGTACTGCGATATCTCTAAGATGTCCGCTGCCATCTGCACCGGTATATATAACCTTTAGCAGATGATCTATACTTTTTCTGTAATTCCAGTTCCTATCCCTGTCTTTCTCCAAAAAATCTTTATCATTTAATAGAATATCACCAATCCCTCCATATCTATTATAATGATTTGCAAGCAATACAGTTTTTCCAACCCCTGCAATAGACATCATCGCCGACATGCACGCAAGGTTCGTTGTTACACCGCATTCTCTTCTACTATTACTCCAGAATGCAATCTTCATCTTTCCTCCATTCCATCTGAACTTTCTTTCAGATTGCCCTTATTATACCAATCAAAATATAAAATTTATAACGCAGTTTTCAAAACAACTATATATTACATATATTAGATAATTAAAACTTCCCACATCTAAAAGATGTGTTGTACCTTGAAAATTCAATAATG
>CAZFFA010000116.1:0-8445 GCA_964517955.1 uncultured Jutongia sp.
AAATAAAGGTTTTAGAGTAAAAAAAGAGGTAGTTTTTTGACACTACCCATTTTCTAAAGGAGGAAAAGACTATGAGAAAAAAACTAATTACAGCATTACTCGCAGGTGCAATGGTATTGTCACTTGCCGGCTGCGGAGGCAGCAAAACAAAGACAGACAGCAGCAACAAGACAACTTCAAGCTCATCAAAGAAGAGTGATAACAAGCTTACCGTTTGGGCATGGGATCAGAACTTCAATATTAAGGCTATGGAAATTGCTGGTGAGCAGTACAAGAAAGATCATCCTGATTTTGAACTTGAAATCGTTGAAACATCTTCAGATGACTGCCAGACAAAGTTGACAACAGCAGCAAATGCCGGAGATTACAGTACACTTCCTGACATCGTTCTTATGCAGGACAACAGCTATCAGAAATTCTTAAAGAGTTATCCGGATGCATTCACTGATTTAAGTGATATGAACATTAAGTGGGATGACTTCGGAAAATTAAAACAGTCATACTCAATGGTAGATGACAAGCACTACGGTGTTCCATTTGACAATGGTGCTGTAATAGCATGTTACCGTACAGATATCCTCAAAGAAGCAGGATATACAGTTGATGACTTAACAGATATCACATGGAGTGAATTTGCTAAGATTGGTAAAGATGTACATGATAAGACAGGCAAATATCTCCTTACAAGTGAAGGTACAGGCGGAGATACAATGATGATGATGATCCAGTCATGTGGTTCTAACTACGTAAATGAAGATGGCGAAGCATACATAGTTGGAAACGATGTTGCTGAGAAATGTGTAGATACATATACAGATCTTGTTAAAAATGACGTAGTTAAATTAGTAAATAACTGGGATGAGTATATTGCAACAATCACAGGCGATGAAGCAGCAGGTGTTGTAAATGGTAACTGGATTACAGCTACACTTGCATCTACAGAAGACCAGAAGGGCAAATGGGCAATTACAACAATGCCTAAGTTAGATGGTGTTGATTCAGCTACAAATTATGCAAATAATGGTGGTTCTTCATGGTATATTCCATCAAGCTGCCATGATGTTTCACTTGCAGAGGACTTCCTTGAAAGCACATTCGGTTCAAGTACAGACTTCTATGATGCAATCCTTCCTGAGACAGGTGCTATTTCATGCTACCTTCCAGCAGGTGAGTCAAAAGTATACAACGAGCCAAATGCATTCTTCAACGATCAGGCAATTTACTCTACAATCGTTGAATACTCATCACATATACCAGAGTTCACAAAGACTCCATATCACTATGAAGCAAGAGAGTGTATCAATACAGCAGTTGTAAATATTGTAAATGGCACAAGCAAGAAAGATGCTTTACAGGAGGCACAGGATACACTTGCATTTAAGATGACAGAATAGGACTGACTTCTAATTATACTTCTTATAATAACTTATAATAAAGTGAAATATTACAATAGCGGGGGATGACTCCCGCTATTGTAAAACTTTACAGAGTTTTGAAAGGGGGATTTGCAGTGGAATCCAATACAAAAACTAAAAAAGGAATGACACTGGTTGCTAAGCAGAGGGCGGCAGGATGGTCATTCTTATTACCAGCAACACTTCTTATTGCGATTATGAGCTTTTATCCTATGGTAAGAGCGTTTATAATTTCTTTGCAAAAGGGAACCGGTGCCAATATGACATTCACCGGATTTTCAAATTACCAGCGAATATTAGTAGATAAAGTATTTCAGCAGTCTATAGTAAATACTTTCTTATACTTGATTATACAGGTGCCAATAATGCTTATATTGGCAATATTGCTTGCACAGTTACTTAACAATAAGCATTTGAAATTACGTGGATTTTTCAGAACATGTGTATTCCTTCCATGTGCAACATCATTGGTTTCATATTCTCTTATATTCCGTTCGATGTTTGCAACAGATGGTTTGATCAACAGTATTCTTGTTAAATTAGGAATCTTAAGTTCAGGATATAATTTCTTAGGCCATTCTACAAGTGCTAAGATAGTTATTATCATAGCTCTTATATGGAGATGGACCGGTTACAACATGGTATTCTATCTTGCAGGACTTCAGAATATTGAGTATTCAGTATATGAAGCAGCTAAGATTGATGGTGCCAATGGCTGGAAAACTTTCTGGAAGATTACAGTTCCTTTGTTAAAACCAACTATCATAATGACATTTATCATGTCAATCAATGGTACATTACAGTTGTTCGATGAGTCTGTAAACCTGACAAAGGGTGGTCCTGCCAATACAACAATTACAATGTCGCATTATGTATATAATACATGTTTCATCAATGTGCCTAACTTCGGATATGCAGCAGCGATGTCATTTATTATATTCATCATGGTAGCTATACTGGCGTTTATCAATTTGAAAGTAGGTGATACACGTGACTAAAAAGAAAAATAGTTCAATGATTCAGAGAAAATTGATTCCAACTTACATATTTTTAAGTATTGTATCATTAATTTCGGTATTTCCGCTGTACTGGATGGTTTCGGCAGCAACAAACACATCAACAGATGTATCAAGAGGTCGACTTCTTCCCGGAACAAATTTTGGAGAAAACTTTAAAAACCTTACAGATCAGCAGCCACTTTGGAGAGCACTTGGAAATTCATTCCTGTATGCAATCCTTACAACAGTTATTTGCCTGCTTATCTGTTCTATCGCAGGATATGGATTTGAAGTATATCATGATAAATGGAAAGATAGATTGTTCTCAATTCTCCTTCTTGCAATGATGGTTCCTCAGGTTGCAACAATGGTTCCATTGTTCCAGATGTTTTCAAATGCCAATCTGCTTAATACAGCAGTAGGTTTTATGCTTCCTATGATATCGACACCATTTATGATTATGATGTTCAGGCAGAATGCAAGATCATTCCCTATAGATATAATTGAAGCAGCACGTATTGATGGATTAAGTGAGGTGAAGATATTCTTCAAGATGTTCTTCCCAGTAATGAAATCTACATATGCGGCAGCAGCGGTTATTACATTCATGAATGCATGGAATGCATATTTATGGCCAAAGGTAATTATGTCAGACAACAGAGCTATGACAATGCCAATGCTCATTGCCAATCTTATCACAGGATATAAGACAGATTACGGTATGCTTATGTGTGGTGTATTGTTCTGTTCTATTCCTACAATGATTGTATTCTTCGTATTACAGAAGCAGTTTGCTGAAGGTATTACAGGTGCAGTTAAATAAAAAAGCAATTAAATGCCCTTTATATTTTTTAATATGACATTAAAATATGGAGGGCATTTTTTGGACTAAAGGAGGTATTAGAAGATTATGAGACAGTTTGATTATAATATGGTAAAAAATCCGGAATATTTTCGTGATGGAAGAATGGATGCACACTCTGATCATGCGTATTATAGGAATAAGGACGAAATGGCAGAAAAAAAGACTTCCTATCGTTTCAGCCTGAATGGACTATGGAAGTTCCATTATGCCAAAAATTATAAAAGTACAATTCCGGGATTTGAAGGCGAAGATTATTGCTGTGACGGATGGGATGACATACATGTACCGGCTCATATCCAGATGGAAGGCTATGATATACCACAATATGCCAATGTACAGTATCCATGGGAAGGTCATGAAGAAGTAAGACCGGGAGAGATTCCAGAGAGATTTAATCCTGTTGCAAGCTATGTAAAATGCTTCAATGTGCCTGAGAATATGAAAGGTAAAAGACTTTTTATATCATTTCAGGGAGCAGAAAGCGGACTTGCTGTATGGCTGAATGGTAAATTTGTCGGATATAGTGAAGATTCTTTCACCCCATCAGAATTTGAACTTACGGACATGGTAAAAGACGGAGAAAATAAGCTGGCAGTTCAGGTGTTTAAGTGGACATCAAGCAGTTGGTGTGAAGATCAGGATTTCTTCCGTTTTTCAGGTATATACAGAGATGTATATCTTTATACTGTGCCAGATGTACATGTATATGATATGCTCGTTCAGGCAATTCCAGATGAAACGTTGGAAAGTGCACCTCTTGATATCACATTAAGAATGTGGGGTGCAGGAAAGGTTCGTTTTGCGCTTGAAAAAGACGGACAGACAGTTATTTCTGATGAAAAGGAAGTAAATGATGCTGCAGAAAGCAGTAAATTTACATGGAATATAGAAAAGCCGGTTCTTTGGAGTGCAGAAGATCCACAGTTATACGATCTTACTATAGAAGTGTGTGATGACAAAGGTGAGCTTCAGGAGGTTATATCACAGAAGGTAGGCTTCCGCAGATTTGAGATGAAAGACGGTATAATGAATCTGAATGGAAAACGTATTGTATTCAAAGGTGTTAATCGTCATGAATTTAGTTCTGTAAGCGGGCGCAGTGTATCAGAGGATGAGCTTCGCAAGGATTTGAGAACCATGAAGCAGAACAATATAAATGCTATACGTACATGTCACTATCCTGACGGATCACTTATATATGAACTTTGCGATGAGTATGGCATATATATGATAGATGAAACCAATCTTGAATCACATGGTTCATGGGATATGTATTGGCAGACAAAAGACAAAGATTATGTAGTGCCTGATGATAAACCGGAATGGCTTGAGATGCTTATTGACAGGGCTAATTCCATGTATCAGAGAGATAAGAATCATCCGGCTATCTTAATCTGGTCATGTGGCAATGAATCATATGGCGGCAAAGATATATTTGAAATGTCACAGTTTTTCCGTAAGGTAGATAATACACGTCTTGTCCACTATGAGGGAGTATTCAACGACAGAAGATATAATGATACAAGTGATATGGAAAGTCAGATGTATCCTTCTGTAGAAAGTATCAAAAAGTTTCTTGCCAATGATGACAGTAAGCCATTTATATGTTGTGAATATACCCATGCAATGGGTAATTCATGCGGTGCTATGCACAAATATACAGACCTTACAGATACAGAGCCAAAATATCAGGGAGGTTTTATATGGGATTATATAGATCAGTCAATATATAAGAAAGACCGCTACGGCAAAGAATTCCAGGCATATGGCGGAGATTTTGGAGAAAGACCAACAGACTACAATTTTAGTGGAAATGGTATAGCATATGGTGGAAATCGTGATGAATCACCAAAGATGCAGGAAGTTAAGTTTAACTATCAGAATATTACGTCAGAAGTATCTGAAACAGAGGTAAATATCATCAATAAGAATCTTTTTGTTAATACAGATACATTTGATTGCAAGGTTACAGTCTTTAGAGATGGTCACAAGATCCGTACTGCAAAACTTGAGACTGCTGTTGCTCCATTGAGTGAAAAGAAATATACACTTCCATTTGGCAAAGAGGAACTTCCGGGAGAATATACAGTAATGGTTTCATTCCATTTGAAAGAAGATAAGGTATGGGCAGATGCCGGACATGAAATTGCATTTGGACAGTATGTATATTGTGTAGAAGGAAATGAATCTGAATGTGCAGAAAAGATCAAGGTCATTCACAGTGTTCACAACATAGGAGTGCGTGGTACTGATTTTGAGGTAATGTTCTCCGTTCTCAATGGTGGTCTTGTTTCGTACAGATATGGCGGCAAAGAGATGATAGAAGCTATTCCAAAGCCAAACTTCTGGCGTGCACCAACAGACAATGACTGCGGTAATCTCATGCAGATGCGTTATGCACAGTGGAAGATAGCAAGCATGTATTCAAACTTCAGAAAAGAAGGAGAAAACTGTGCTCCGGAGATAGAGGAGGATGGCAACAAGGTTAAAGTTACATTCAAATACTTTATGCCAACTACACCGGAATCAGAATGCAGGATATCATATGAGGTAACAGGTGATGGTAAAGTTACGACTACACTTAGTTATGATCCTGTGAAAGAACTTGGCGATATGCCTGAGTTTGGTGTTATGTTCAAGTTCAATGCAGACTATGACAATGTAAAATGGTATGGTCTTGGAGAACAGGAAACATATGCTGACCGTCTTAAAGGTGCAAAGCTTGGAATATACAGCAATAAAGTTCAGGACAACATTGCAAAATATATGGTTCCTCAAGAATGTGGAGCAAAGAGTGGGGTACGCTGGGCAAGTATAACTGACCGTAAGGGAAGGGGAATGTTATTTGAGATGACTAAGGAAAGTGGTCCTATGATGTTCTCAGCACTTCCATATACACCACATGAGATGGAAAATGCAATGCATCCTTATGAACTTCCGGAAGTACATTATACAGTAGTACGTGCAGCAAAAGCCCAGATGGGTGTAGCCGGTGATGATAGCTGGGGTGCAAAGACTCATCTAGAGTATCTTTTACAGACAGATAAAAAGATGGAATTTTCTTTCTCATTTAAGGGAATTTAAAAATCTGGGGCATATGTCTGATTTTATGCATAATAGTATGCTGACAAGAATTGTTTTGAAAATATATTTGTAAAAAATAGTAAAATAAATGCAGCTTTATGTAGTTTTTACATGAAGCTGCATTGTGTTTTGGCTTTATTGGTATGCAAAGGAAATGCGTTGGAATCGTATCTGTTTTATATGATTTTAACAATATTCAAATCATGATCCAGTAACAGGACATCGGCTCTTGCTCCGGCGGCAAGACTGCCGATGTTCTTTTCTAATCCGATACTTTTGGCTGGATTGTATGTGGCTGCTTTGACTGCTACAGCAAGAGGGATACCAAATTCAACAGCATTTTTCATACAGTCAAAAAGGTTGGTGGCAGAACCGGCAAGAGTTCCGTCCTTAAGTGTTGCGAAGCGTCCCTTTTTATGTACGGGCTGGCCACCAAGTTCATATTCGCCATCTTCCATACCCGTTGCACGCATAGCATCACTTATAAGTATCATACGGTCTTTGCCAAACATACGGAATGTATTGCGGATAACTGATGGGTGAATGTGGATTCCGTCACAGATTATCTCTGCCATTGTGGATTGAGCATCAGATGCAGCTCCGATGATTCCGGGATTTCTGTGATGAAGTGGAGGCATGGCGTTGAAAAGGTGTGTTACATGATCGGCACCAGCTTCAAATGCTTCGCTGGCTATATCATATGAAGCGCAGGAGTGTCCCAAGGATATAGTAAGTCCGGAATGGAACTCCCTTATAAAGTCCATTGCTCCGGGAAGTTCAGGAGCGATTGTGATTATACGCACATTGTCACCACTTGCATTCTGCAAGTGGTTAAACATATCTATATCAGGGTTTTTCAGATATATTTCCTTTTGTGCACCCTTTTTTTCAGGCGATAAAAAAGGTCCTTCCATATGTATACCTGCAATATGAGCATGTTTGTCATCATCGGTAACATTATTTATTGTTGCAAATGCTTTTAAAAGCTGTTCTTCTGGCAAAGTCATTGAAGTGGGGCAGAATGATGTGATACCGCATGAATGAAGATATTCTGCTATTTTGGAAAGTCCTTTCGCATCGCCGTCGCTGAAATCACATCCAACTGCACCATGAATGTGAATATCTACAAGCCCCGGTATGACATAAAGACCTGATGCATCAATTGTGGGTTCTGTGCAACCACCCTGACAGGTGATTATATGCTTTTCGTCATCTATATACAGATCACGTTCTATAAATTCGCCTGTTTCTTTCCATACTAAACCGTTTTTTATAATCATAGCCAATCCTCATTTACGTTTATTTTGATTATCTCTGACAATGCGGCTTCATCAGCAACTATAGAAACATCATCATGAAGCTGTAGAATAGATGCCGGACATGCAGGAGTGATTGGTCCAAAAAGTGATCTGTAGAGGGCGTCAGCTTTCTTTTCTCCATTGGCAATGAGAAGAATATGCTTTGCATTCATAATGTTTTTTATGCCTGTGGTATATGCCTGTTTAGGTACTTCGTCAATTGAATCAAAAAATCTGGCATTTGCCTGGATTGTTGCATTAGTCAGATCAACACAGTGCGTTTCTTTGGCAAATGAATCTGATGGTTCGTTGAAGCCGATGTGACCATTGCTTCCTATTCCAAGAAGCTGTAAGTCGATGCCGCCAAGCTTATGGATTATCTTGTTGTAGCGGGCACACTCTTTTTCTACATCTTTCTCCATACCATTTGGAATATAAGTGTTCGCAGGCTGTATATTGACATGGTCGAAAAGATTGTGACGCATAAAGTATGCATAGCTTTGGTCATTGGAAGCATCTAACCCCTTGTATTCATCGAGATTGATACTGCGTATCTGTGAAAAATCAAGATCCCCTTTCTTATACCATTCAATTAATTGTTTGTAAGTTCCGATTGGTGAAGAACCTGTTGCAAGTCCGAGTACGGATTCAGGTTTCAGAATCATCTGGGCAGAAATGATATTCGCAGCTTTTCGGCTCATTTCGTCATAATTTTTTGTCTTGTAAATTCTCATAAAAATCTCCATTCCGCCGCCTTTGGCTGGCGGCACAAATAGTAATGAAAG
>CAZFFA010000117.1:0-8424 GCA_964517955.1 uncultured Jutongia sp.
TTCTATCCTATAGACGAATACGATCTTGCCGGGTTTGCAGTAGGTATCGTAGATCGTAAGAATATGATTACAGGAAAAACAATCAAAGAAGGAGATGTACTTGTCGGTATAGCATCTTCAGGTATTCACAGCAATGGTTATTCACTTGTCCGTAAAGTATTTGAGATGAAGAAAGAATCTCTTTCAAAGACTTATGAATCACTTGGTGGAAAATCACTCGGTGAAACATTACTTACACCAACTATAATCTATGTAAAAGCTCTCCGTGCTGTTAAAGAAGGCGGCGTTACAATAAAAGGCTGCAGCCATATCACAGGTGGTGGTTTCTATGAAAATATTCCACGTATGCTTCACGATGGAATCCGTGCACAAATCAAGGCTGACAGCTATGAGATTCCACCAATCTTTGAAATGCTTGCAAAAGATGGCGATATAGCAAAAGAAATGATGTACAATACATATAACATGGGTATCGGAATGATGCTTGCTGTTGATGCTGCCGATGCAGACAAGACTGTAGAACTCATCAACAAATCAGGTCAGAAGGCTACTATCGTTGGAGAAATCGTTAAAGGCGATAAGGGCGTTACATTAATCTAATTGGAGGATTAAAATGCAGAAAATAGCAGTATGTGTGTCAGGTGGAGGAACTAATCTTCAGGCCATAATCGATAAAGTAAATGACAATACAATACTCAATACAGAAATTTCAGTTGTTATCAGCAATAAAGAAGATGCATATGCTCTTGAAAGAGCCAGAAAAGCAGGTATTCCTGCCGAATACATAAGTCCTAAACAATATTCTGACAGAGAGCAGTTTGCTGATGCCATGGTTGATACATTGGACAAATACGACGTTGATCTTGTAGTTCTTGCAGGATATCTTGTAATTGTTCCTGAAAAAATGATCAAAAAGTATCATAACCGCATCATCAATATACATCCATCACTTATCCCTTCGCATTGCGGCATGGGATATTATGGATTGAAAGTTCATGAAAGCGTGCTTGCAACAGGCAACAAAGTTACAGGCGCAACAGTTCATTTCGTTGATGAAGAAGCTGACCATGGTCCTATACTTCTTCAAAGAGCTGTAGAAGTAAAAGAAGGTGATACACCTGAAATTCTTCAAAAACGTGTTATGGAACAGGCAGAATGGAATATTTTACCTGAAGCAATAGATTTGATCGGTGCCGGAAAAGTTACAATAACTGATGATGGCATTGCACACATTACAGATTGAGAGGATGAATAAAATGAAGGTTTTAATCGTTGGTAGTGGCGGACGTGAACATGCTATCGCATGGAGCGTTTCACAAAGCAAAAGAGTAGATAAGATATATTGTGCACCTGGCAATGGTGGAATAGCTGAAATAGCTGAATGTGTTGACATTCAGGCTATGGAATTTGATAAACTTGCTGATTTTGCAGAAAGCAATGGTATAGATCTTACAATAATAGGTATGGATGATCCGCTTGTAGGTGGTATCGTAGATGTATTTGAAGAACGTGGACTTCGTGTATTCGGACCTCGTAAGAATGCAGCTATAATTGAAGGTTCTAAGAGCTTTTCAAAAGATCTTATGAAAAAATACAATATTCCTACATGTCATTATGAAACATTTACATCTCCTGAGGAGGCACTTCTTTATCTTGAAAATGCACAGTTTCCAATCGTGCTTAAAGCCGATGGTCTTGCACTTGGCAAGGGTGTTCTTATCTGCAATACACTTGGAGAAGCAGAAGCTGGTGTAGCAACACTCATGCTTGACAAGCAGTTTGGTGATGCAGGTGATACTATAGTTATTGAAGACTTCATGACAGGCCGTGAAGCATCTGTTCTTTGTTTCTGTGATGGAACACATATCAAACCTATGACAAGTGCACAGGATCATAAACGTGCCAAAGATGGTGATCAGGGACTTAATACAGGTGGTATGGGTACATTTTCACCAAGTCCATTCTACACAGATGAAGTAAAGGCATTTTGTGAAGAGCATATATATCAGCCAACTATGGATGCGATGAAAGCTGAAGGAAGAGATTTTACAGGTATTTTATTCGTTGGTCTTATGATAACAGCGGATGGTCCTAAGGTACTTGAATACAATGCACGTTTCGGTGACCCTGAAGCACAGGTTGTTCTTCCTCGTATGAAGAATGATATCATCGATGTAATAGATGCATGTATAGATGGAAAGCTTGATGAGATCGAGCTTGAATTTGAAGACAATGCTGCTGTATGTGTTGTTCTTGCTTCTGATGGTTATCCTGAGCACTACGAAAAAGGAAAACTTATCACAGGTCTTGAGAACTTCAAAGACAAAGATGGCTATTATGCATTCCACGCCGGTACAAAGAAAACAGATGAAGGCATCGTAACAAATGGCGGACGTGTTATTGGTATAACTGCCAAAGGAGCTACACTTAAAGAAGCTCGTTCAAATGCTTATAAAGCTACAGAATGGGTTAAATTTGACAATAAATATATGCGTAACGATATAGGCAAAGCAATTGATGAAGCCTGACCAAAAGGAGGTAAACTATGTATTCATTCGATGAAGTAGTAAAATTTGATCCTGACCTTGCGAAAGCTATGTCAGACGAAACACAGAGACAGAGAGATAATATTGAACTTATTGCATCAGAAAACCTTGTCAGCAAGGCTGTTATGTCAGCTATGGGAAGTACCCTTACAAATAAGTATGCAGAAGGATATCCGGGCAAAAGATATTATGGCGGATGCGATTACGTTGATGTAGTTGAAGATCTTGCAAGAGATCGTGCCATGGAACTTTTTGGCTGTACATATGCCAATGTTCAGCCTCATTCAGGTGCACAGGCTAATATGACTGTATTCTTTGCACTCATGAATCCCGGAGATACATTTATGGGTATGAACTTAGACCATGGCGGACACCTTACACATGGAAGCCCTGTAAATCTTTCAGGTAAATATTTCCACTGTGTACCTTATGGTGTAAATGATGATGGATATATTGATTATGATGAAGTAGAGCGCATCGCAAAGGAATGTAATCCTAAGCTTATTGTTGCAGGCGCAAGTGCATATGCACGTAAGATTGATTTTAAACGTTTCCGTGAGATAGCCGATTCTGTAGGAGCATATCTTATGGTGGATATGGCGCACATCGCAGGTCTTGTTGCTTCCGGTTATCATGAGAGTCCAATTCCATATGCTCATGTAACAACAACTACAACTCATAAGACACTTCGTGGACCTCGTGGAGGTATGATTCTTTCAAGCAAGGAATTTGCTGAAGAACATAAACTCAACAAAGCATTATTCCCTGGAATCCAGGGTGGTCCTCTTATGCATGTTATCGCTGCAAAGGCTGTATGTTTCAAAGAGGCTCTTGCTCCATCTTTCAAAGAATACGGCAAAAATATTATAGAAAATGCACAGGCACTTGCAAAAGGCTTACAGAGCAGAGGAATAAAGATCGTATCAGGTGGTACAGACAATCACCTTATGCTTGTAGATCTTGCAGATAAAGGTCTTACAGGCAAAGAAGTTGAAAAGTGGCTTGATGCAGCCCATATCACATGTAACAAAAACACTATTCCAAACGATCCTCAGTCACCATTTGTAACAAGCGGTGTACGTCTTGGAACAGCAGCCGTTACAACTCGGGGATTCAATGCAGAAGATATGGATAAGGTTGCAGAAGCTATTGCTCTTATCATTGACGATCATGAGAACAATACTCAGAAAGCTGCTGACATTGTTAAATCATTAACAGATAAATATCCTTTATATGAAGATTAATAGTTTAGTTCTACATTTTCAGTCAATACATTTGAGCTGCTCATTGTATTATTGATAAAGGTTGATTGACACCAATAAATTTAATTCCACAACGGGGTTTTGGGCAGTGCCCATTGCCCCGTTTTAATGACATGGAGGACGACATTATGGCAGATATAAATGAAGATATAAAACTTACACCAAAACAGGAAAATTATCAGAATCTCGCTGAAACAATTATAAAGAAATTCAATGCAAGAGGAATTGAGGGCTATTATTGTGCAGACAGAGAGGAAGCCAATGCAAAAGCCAAAAGATTCCTTACCCCTGACTGTACAATATCATGGGGTGGTTCAATGACTCTTGATGAGATAGGTCTTATTGATGACCTTAAAGAATCTGATGACTATATTCTCTATGATAGAACAGTGGCTGTAACTCCCGAAGAAAAAAGAGAAATGTTTGGCAAAATAGTTACATCTGACTATTATTTTATGAGTTCCAATGCTATTACCATAAATGGCGAACTTATCAATATCGATGGAACCGGCAACAGAGTAGCATGTCTTTGTAACGGACCTGCCAATGTAATAATCATAGCAGGCATGAACAAAATTGTTGATTCTGTTGAAAGTGCAATCTCACGTGTCAGAAATATAGCTGCACCACCAAATGCTATAAGACTGGGGCTTAATACTCCATGTGCTGACATAGGAAGATGTGCTGACTGCCTGTCAGATGACTGTATATGCAGTCAGATTGTTGTAACCCGTAAATCACGTACAGCAGGACGTATCAAAGTAATTCTCGTAGGAGAGGAACTTGGATATTAATAAATTTATTTACATGAAAGGAAATAGCAATATGCTACAAAAGCAGTTGATTGATAAACTCTACAACAATAACATTTTAAATCATGATGAATTTATACAGCTTATAGAAGATCATGACAATGAGGACACCGAATATCTTTTTGAATTGGCAAGGAAGGTACGCGAATCCGAATACGGCAAAGATGTATATGTTCGTGGTCTTATAGAATTTACCAATTACTGTCGTAATGACTGCTATTACTGTGGTATCAGACGTAGTAATGAGAATGCATGCAGATACAGACTTGACAAAGAAACCATTCTAAAATGTACAGCAGAAGGTTATGAGCTCGGTTTCAGGACATTTGTTCTTCAGGGTGGAGAAGATATGTATTTCACTACTAACATTATAAGTGATATAGTATATTCCATAAAAGAACAGCATCCCGACTGCGCCGTAACATTATCTGTAGGTGAACGGGAATATAATGATTATCTTACATGGTTCAAAAATGGTGCGGACCGCTATCTGCTCCGCCATGAAACAGCTACAGAATCTCATTACCAGAAGCTCCATCCGGCTGAACTATCTCTTTCACACAGAAAAGAATGTTTGTTCAATCTAAAGGAAATAGGTTATCAGGTAGGAGCCGGATTTATGGTAGGTTCACCTTATCAGACTACAGACTGTATAATAGAGGATCTTAATTTCTTAAAAGAACTTAACTCTCATATGATTGGCATTGGTCCGTATATATCACAGGCAGATACACCGTTTGCAGATAAAGAAAATGGAACACTTGACCAGACATTACTTCTTTTAGGAATATTACGGCTTATGTTTCCTAAAGTATTGCTGCCGGCAACAACAGCACTTGGAACTATAAATCCACGTGGAAGAGAACTCGGTCTCCTGGCGGGAGCCAATGTAGTTATGCCTAATCTGTCACCAGTGTCTGTCAGAGACAAATACAGCCTCTATGACAATAAAATCTGCACTGGTGAAGAATCAGCACAGTGCGCCGGATGTCTGCAAAGAAGGATCGAATCCGTTGGTTACAAAATGGTCGTAAGCAGGGGCGATTATATAACTTTACAATAAAAACAAAGGGGGCATTAGATATGCAGAAAGAGAATAAAAATCCATTAAATATAAATGTAACTAAAATCGTAAAATATGTATGCCTTGCAGGAGTTGTCATCGTAGGCATAATATTTAGCGAAAAGGGATATGCAGAATTTGTCAGATCCAGAATAGAATATCAGGATGAAATTAAATCTGCCATTAAATAATACCAACAGGAGAGAAGTATAATGGGAAAAAGGCTTATTATCACTGAAAAGCCATCTGTTGCGCAGGAATTTGCAAAAGTATTAGACGTATCAGGAAGAAAAGATGGATATATAGAAAACTCTGACTATGTGATCACATGGTGTGTAGGACACCTTGTATCACTTGTATATCCGGAATCATATGATATTAAGTACAAAGAATGGCGTCTTGAGGATCTGCCATTTCTTCCTGAACAATACAAATATGACGTAATTGGTAGTGTAAGAAAACAATATGAAATTGTACATCATGCACTTCACAGGGAAGATATAGATACTGTTTACTGGGCAGGCGATGCCGGAAAAGAAGGTCAGACGATAGAAGAAAATATCCGCAATTTCGGTGGTGTAAGGGAAGGCATGGAAGAGAAGCGTGTATGGATAGATTCACAGACCGAAGAAGAGATACTTCGTGGCATAAATGAAGCAAAATCCATGTCCGACTATGCAAATCTTGGTAAATCCGGCATTATGCGTACAATAGAAGACTATGCTGTCGGAATTAACTTTTCCCGTGTAATGTCTGTCAAATACGGAAGAATGTTAAATAATGCTGCAGGAACTAAGTCTTACACTGCAATTGCTGTCGGTCGTGTAATGACATGTGTACTTGGAATGGTCGTTATACGCGAGCGTGAGATAAGAAATTTCGTAGAAACTCCATTTTACAGGGTACTTGGAAGCTTTTCCGAGGCAGAGATTGAGGGCGAATGGAAAGCTTTAGAAGGCTCAAAATATTATCAATCACCATTATTATACAAAGAAAATGGTTTCAAAGAAGAAAAAGATGCGAAAAAACTTATAGAAGAGTTATCCGGCAGACAGGGTACAATAAAAACTGTCAAAAAAAGCAATACCAGTAAAAAACCGCCGCTTCTTTTCAATCTTGCAGAACTTCAGGCCGAATGTTCCAAAAGATATAAAATAAGTCCTGATGAAACGCTTCAGATAGCACAGACTTTGTATGAAAAAAAGCTTACAACATATCCAAGAACAGATGCAAGAGTGCTTTCTACTGCTGTAGCAAAGGTGATAAACAAGAATATAAGTGGACTACAAGGATATGATAAGGTTTCTACCTTTGTAGAGCATATACTTTCTGATAAATTATATTCAGGCATTGCAAAATCCCAGTATACTAATGACAGCAAAGTAACTGATCATTATGCGATCATTCCAACAGGCCAGCTCACAGAGCTTAGATCACTTTCATCATTACAAAAGAACGTATATGAACTGATAGTCAGAAGATTTCTTGCAATATTTTATCCAAATGCTGTCTATCAGAATATAAAACTTGAAATTCAGATAGACAGTGAACTATTTACCGCCAACGCAAAAAGGAATGTAGAGCCCGGATATCTTGAAGTTTTGCAGACTTTATCTGACAATAAAGAAAATGCTGCTTCAACTAAATTATTTGATGTAATAGATACACTGAAAAAAGGCAATTCAATTGATGTAAATTCTCTCTATATAAAGCAGGGAAAAACATCTCCACCGAAAAGATATACATCAGGTTCTATGATCCTTGCCATGGAAAATGCAGGCCAGCTGATAGAAGATGAAGAACTACGTGAACAGATAAAAGGCTCTGGAATAGGTACTTCTGCAACACGAGCTGAAATCATTAAAAAGCTTGTAAGAATAGAATATCTTAATCTTAATAAAAAGACTCAGATACTTACGCCAAATACAATCGGCGAAATGATATTTGAGATAGTCAATCTTACAGTTCCGGCTCTTCTAAGTCCTAAAATGACAGCAAACTGGGAAAAGGGACTCGATGGCATAACGCAGGGAACTGTACAATATGAAGAATACCGTGAAAAACTTGAAAATTTTGTACGTAAAGAAACCATATCTATGATAAATACGGATCTTACTTCATCAATTGCAGAACGGATCCTCCCTTTTGCAGGAAACAATGCTTCCAAAATACGTTATCGCAAAAAGCTTGGTGTAAAATGTCCTGAATGTGGTGGTGAACTTGAAACAACTCCTTTTGGATATGGATGCTCCAACTACAACAAAGATGGTTCAGGCTGTAGATTTGCTATAGGAAAGATAGCCGGCAGAGCTCTTTCCGAGGATGAAGTCACAAAACTCATCACTGAAGGCAGAACAGATGTGTTGAAAGGCTTTATATCAAAAAAGAAAAAGAACTTCTCGGCAGCACTTACGCTTACAAAATCAGAAGACCAAAAAGTATCAATAAATTTTGACTTCACCGATGTAAAACCAGAAGTTATAGAAGACGTAGTCTGTCCTATGTGTGGCAGCCCTGTTGAAATCACTCCTTTTGGATATGCCTGTCAAAAATATGAAAGCAAAAATCCTGAGTCATGCCGCTTCGCTATCGGAAAACTTGCAGGCAAAGCACTAACTGTAAACAATATAAAAGAGCTTCTTACCAATGGAATAACATCAACGATCCGCGGATTTACTTCTAAAGACAAGAAAAAATTTGATGCATGTATCAAACTTGATAAAGATGACAATGGTGCCGTG
>CAZFFA010000118.1:0-8230 GCA_964517955.1 uncultured Jutongia sp.
AAGAATTGTACGGATCTTAACTCTTGCTGTATCAATATTGTCTGCAATTCTCTTGATTGCTACAATACGTGCTGCACGCTTAGGTGTAATCATATGGTTCTGCTTAACGATGAGATCACCATTGTCATCATATATATCTTCACATGAGAAACGACCTGTAATACGTTCCTCAAGACCTTCGATCATTTCTTTGCCATCCATTACACCGGATATTTCCATACCAGGTATAAAGTCTTTATTGGCACAGCAGTCAACTTCACGGATAATAAGTTCCTGTGATACATCTACAAGACGACGTGTAAGGTATCCTGAATCGGCTGTACGAAGAGCTGTATCTGACATACCCTTTCTGGCACCATGTGCTGAAATGAAGTACTCAAATACGTCAAGACCTTCACGGAAGTTAGACTTGATAGGCAACTCGATAGTACGACCTGATGTATCAGCCATAAGACCACGCATACCTGCAAGCTGTTTGATCTGAGCCTGAGAACCACGGGCACCAGAATCAGCCATCATGAAGATGTTGTTGTAACGGTCAAGTCCATCCATCAGAGCCTTTGTAAGCTTATCATCGGCTGCATACCATGTATTGATAACTGCCTTATATCTTTCTTCTTCTGTAAGAAGACCTCTACGGAATTTACGGGCAATATTTTCTGCTGTCTTTTCTGCATCTGCAAGGATAGTCTTCTTTTCTTCCGGTACAGTCATATCGGAAATAGAAACTGTCATAGCTGCACGTGTAGAATACTTGTAACCTATTGCCTTGATAGCATCCATTGTTTCTGCCGTACCTGTTGCACCATGTGCATTGATACATTTTTCAAGGATCTGCTTAAGCTGTTTCTTGGCAACATGGAAATCAACCTCAAGCTTAAGGAAGTTGTCAGGATTTGTACGATCTACGAATCCTAAATCCTGTGGTATGATTTCATTAAATAAGAAACGTCCAAGTGTTGATTCAATAACTCTTGAAGCCTTATTGCCATCAGCATCTACGCCATATCTGCGAACTTTTATTCTTGAATGAAGTGTAAGTATCTTATTTTCATAAGCTGTTATAGCTTCATTTATATCCTTAAATATCTTACCTTCTCCCTTTGAACCCGGTCTTTCCTGTGTAAGATAGTAGATACCAAGTACCATATCCTGTGAAGGAACGGCAACAACACCACCATCTGAAGGTTTAAGAAGGTTATTAGGTGAAAGAAGTAAGAAACGACACTCAGCCTGTGCTTCTACTGAAAGTGGAAGATGAACCGCCATCTGGTCACCATCGAAATCGGCGTTAAACGCTGTACATACCAATGGATGAAGCTTGATTGCTTTACCTTCTACAAGTATAGGCTCAAATGCCTGAATACCAAGTCTGTGAAGTGTAGGGGCACGGTTAAGCATAACAGGATGCTCACGAATAACCTCTTCAAGTACATCCCATACCTCCGGCTGAAGTTTTTCAACCATCTTCTTCGCCTGCTTGATATTGTGTGCTGTTCCATCAGAAACAAGCTCTTTCATAACGAATGGCTTGAAAAGCTCGATAGCCATTTCTTTTGGAAGACCACACTGGTAAATCTTAAGTTCAGGACCTACTACGATAACCGAACGACCTGAATAGTCAACACGCTTACCAAGAAGGTTCTGACGGAAACGTCCCTGTTTACCCTTTAACATGTCTGAAAGGGATTTAAGAGGTCTGTTACCAGGACCTGTAACAGGACGGCCACGACGGCCATTGTCAATAAGAGCATCTACAGCTTCCTGAAGCATACGCTTTTCGTTACGGACGATGATATCAGGAGCACCTAATTCAAGAAGTCTCTTAAGACGGTTATTTCTGTTGATTATACGACGATATAAATCGTTCATATCTGATGTTGCAAAACGACCACCATCAAGCTGTACCATAGGACGTAAATCTGGTGGTATAACCGGAACAACTGTAAGTATCATCCATTCCGGCTTATTTCCTGATTCACGGAATGACTCGATTACTTCCAGTCTCTTTATGATACGAGCACGTTTCTGACCTGATGAACCCTTTAACTCTTCTTTAAGAGCAACTGATTCTTCATCAAGATCAATACTCATAAGTAATTCCATGATTGACTCTGCACCCATTCCAGCACGGAAAGCATCACCATATTTACTTCTTGCTTCCTGATATTCAGCTTCAGACAATACCTGCTTCTGCTGTAATCCTGTGCCGTCCTGTGTTTCAAGTACAATATATGATGCAAAGTAAAGCACCTTTTCAAGATTTCTAGGTGATACATCAAGGATAAGTCCCATACGGCTTGGGATACCCTTGAAGTACCAGATATGTGATACAGGAGCTGCAAGTTCAATATGTCCCATACGTTCACGACGTACACTTGACTTTGTAACTTCAACACCACATCTGTCACATACTACACCTTTATAACGAATCTTCTTATATTTACCACAATGACACTCCCAGTCTTTGCTTGGTCCGAAAATCTTCTCGCAGAAAAGTCCATCCTTTTCAGGCTTTAATGTTCTATAGTTAATAGTCTCTGGCTTTTTAACCTCGCCACGAGACCATTCTCTTATTTTCTCCGGTGAAGCAAGACCGATTTTAATCGCATCATAGGTGATGTGCTTTTCTTCCTTGTTAGTCTCTGTCATAGTAACCTCCATCTGCCCTGACGGGCTGCAAAATAGGATTCAACGATATTAATCTTCAAATGCATCAAATGATGCCTCTTCGAGTTCTTCAGCAGTACCTTCTGTAAATCCGGCAGCTTCAAATGACTCATTGTTGCCAAATGCGAAGTTATCATCACCATCAATAAGTGGTCTGATTTCTTCATCTTCGTTTTCATCTACTTCTTCGCCCAAATTGATTTCGTTGCCATTCTCATCAAGTACAGTAACATCAAGTGCGAGTGCCTGTAATTCTTTAAGGAGTACCTTAAACGATTCAGGTAAGCCAGGCTCTGAGATGTTATCGCCCTTAATGATTGCTTCATATGTCTTAACACGTCCAATTACATCATCAGACTTAACAGTAAGAATTTCCTGAAGAGTATATGCTGCACCATATGCTTCAAGTGCCCAAACCTCCATCTCACCGAAACGCTGACCACCGAACTGTGCTTTACCACCAAGTGGCTGCTGTGTAACCAATGAGTAAGGACCCGTTGAACGTGCATGGATCTTATCATCAACAAGATGATGGAGCTTGAGGTAATGCATGAAACCGATAGTAACTGCACCATCGAAATACTCACCTGTACGTCCATCACGAAGACGAACTTTACCATCACGATTTATAGGAACACCCTTCCATTCCTTACGGTAATCCTGATTTGTAACAAGATAGTCCATAACTTCCGGATTAAGAATATCCTTATATTTCTCTGTAAATGGAACCATGTCTTTGAGACGTTCAATCTCTTTTTCATCATTTTCTTCTTCTGCTTTTGCACGTTCCTCTTCAAGTTCTTTTGCATCGAGAGGTGTATTTACGTAGTCATTGGCAAGTTCAAGAGTATCCATGATATCTGTCTCGTTTGCGCCATCGAATACAGGAGTTCCTACATTGAAGCCTAATGCTTTAGCGGCAAGACTTAAATGTATCTCAAGTACCTGACCGATATTCATTCGTGAAGGCACGCCCAATGGGTTAAGTACGATATCAAGAGGACGGCCATTTGGAAGGAATGGCATATCTTCAACAGGAAGCACTCTTGAAACGACACCCTTGTTACCATGACGTCCTGCCATCTTATCACCGACCTGGATCTTACGTTTCTGTGCAATATATATACGAACTGACTCATTAACTCCCGGAGGAAGTTCATCGCCATTTTCTCTTGTAAATACTTTGGCATCTACGATAATACCAAATTCACCATGAGGAACCTTTAGAGATGTATCTCTTACCTCACGCGCTTTCTCACCAAAAATCGCACGGAGAAGTCTTTCTTCTGCTGTAAGCTCTGTCTCTCCCTTAGGAGTAACTTTACCCACAAGAATATCACCTGCACGAACTTCTGCACCAATACGGATGATACCTCTCTCATCAAGATCTTTAAGAGCTTCATCACCTACACCCGGTACATCGCGTGTGATTTCTTCTGCACCAAGTTTTGTATCTCGTGCTTCTGCTTCGTATTCACTTATATGAACTGATGTGTAAACATCTTCTTTTACAAGTCTTTCACTAAGAAGAACGGCATCCTCGTAGTTGTAACCTTCCCATGTCATGAAACCGATAAGAGGATTCTTACCAAGTGCGATCTCACCGCCGCATGTAGAAGGACCATCTGCGATAACCTGTCCCTTCTTAATTTCGTCGCCCTTAACTACTATAGGCTTCTGGTTCATGCTTGTTCCCTGATTACTACGCTGGAACTTAGCAAGTTTATATCTATGTGATGCTCCCGTAGTTGATTTAATGATAATCTCGTTGGAAGCTGAACGCTCTACAATACCATCTTCTTCTGCAACCACACAGTTACCTGAATCGACAGCAGCCTTCATCTCCATTCCTGTACCAACAGCCGGTGCCTCTGTTATAAGAAGAGGTACTGCCTGACGCTGCATGTTGGAACCCATGAGGGCACGGTTAGCATCATCATTTTCAAGGAAAGGAATCATTGCTGTAGCAACAGAGAATACCATCTTAGGAGATACGTCCATAAGATCGATCTTGCTCTTCTCAAACTCAGATGTTTCTTCACGGAAACGACCAGATACATTATTTCTTACAAAGTGGCCTTCTTCATCAAGTTCTTCGTTCGCCTGGGCAACGATATACTTATCTTCTTCATCAGCAGAAAGATAAACAACTTCATCTGTTACTATCGGATTTGAAGGATCTGTCTTGTCAAGCTTACGATATGGTGCCTCAACGAAACCATATTCATTGATACGTGCATATGATGCAAGTGAGTTGATAAGACCGATATTTGGACCTTCAGGTGTTTCTACAGGACACATACGGCCATAATGAGTATAGTGTACGTCACGAACCTCGAATCCGGCTCTATCTCTTGAAAGACCACCAGGTCCGAGTGCTGATAAACGTCTCTTATGTGTCAATTCACTAAGAGGGTTGTTCTGATCCATGAACTGTGACAACTGTGAACTTCCAAAAAATTCCTTAACAGCCGCTGTTACTGGTTTAATATTTATAAGTGACTGAGCTGTGATAGTTGTGATATCCTGTGTTGACATTCTTTCACGTACAACTCTTTCCATTCTCGAAAGACCAATACGGTACTGGTTCTGTAAAAGTTCGCCAACCGCACGAATACGTCTGTTACCGAGGTGATCGATATCATCATCAGAACCAACGCCGTATTCAATATGCATATTGTAGTTAATAGAAGCAAATATATCTTCTTTTGTAATATGCTTTGGAACCAGTTCAGAAATGTTAAACTGGATAAGTTCTTTAATTTCTTCTATATCGTCATTCTCATCAAGAATCTGCTTTAATAATGGATAGTAAACACTCTCGATAACTCCGATGCTCTTTGGATCCACATCAGGAAGATATGTCTTTAAGTCTACCATCATATTAGAAAGAACTTTTACAACTCTTTCTTCTGTCTCGATCATTACATATGGAATACCTGCATTCTGGATGACAGTTGCAAGTTCTTCTGTAATAAGAGTTCCTGCCTCATAAACCTCACCTGTGTTTGGATTGACTGCATCCTCAGCAAGTTTGAAGCCCTTAATACGATTCTTAAGATGTAATTTCTTATTGAATTTATATCTTCCGACCTTAGCAAGATCATATCTCTTTGGATCAAAGAACATACCATTGAGAAGATTTTCTGCACTGTCAACTGACAAAGGCTCACCCGGACGAAGTTTCTTGTATAATTCAAGAAGACCATCCTGATAATTTTCTGTAGTATCCTTCTCAATACTTGCTAAAATCTTTGGCTCATCACCGAAAACTTCCTTAATCTGCTCATTTGTTCCAAGACCAAGAGCTCTTAAGAATACAGTGATAGGCACTTTTCTGTTTCTATCTACACGGACATAAAATACATCGTTGGAGTCAGTTTCGTATTCAAGCCATGCACCACGATTAGGTATAACCGTAGCTGAGTAAAGTTCTTTACCAATTTTATCATGACCAATTGCATAATAAATACCAGGTGAACGAACTAACTGACTTACGATAACACGTTCAGCACCATTTATTACAAAGGTACCTGTTGCAGTCATCAAAGGCAGATCTCCCATGAAGATTTCATGTTCTTTAATTTCTTCAGTTTCCTTGTTGTGCAGTCTTACTTTCACCTTTAATGGTGCAGCATATGTTGCATCTCTCTCCTTACACTGATCAATGTCATACTTTGTCTCATCTCTGCAAAGTTCAAAATCAACGAACTCAAGACTTAGATGACCACCAAAATCAGCGATTGGGGAAATATCTCGGAACACTTCTTTCAGTCCTTCATCTAAGAACCACTTGTAAGATTCTGTCTGTACCTCAATCAGGTTAGGCATCTCAAGCACTTCCTGCTGATGGGCAAAACTCATTCTTACACCGTTACCTACTTTTACTGGACGTATCCTGTTCTTCTCCATCGACGTTTCACTCCTTAATTTTTTAGAGTCTTGCTACAGTTTATACTGTAACAGATAGCTGTTACTGTATGTCTTTTATTGAACAGTAACAATTGTCTTTTGCGGACAACTACTTTTAAATATACAAAACACTTTATTTTTTTCTTAAAATATGCTATAATAAATTTATAGAAATTTTATAGTATAGTCAGCCACAATAGTGCATTTTTCATGGTAGCATTATTTCTTTTATTTGTCAAGGTTTTTAGTAAACTTATTTATAACTATAGTAACAGTTCAGCCATAAAGTAATAGGCAATACATATTTGAGCTTGCTCATTATATTATTGGCTATTACTTTATGGTGGAATAGCCTTTCATTTCTGAAATGAAATAAACAAAAGCTGCATAGCAGCGGCTGACAGCGTAGCTGGCAGGTTTATGAATGTAAGAAATGAGAGGCTGAACTGTTACTAACTATATAACAATTCAGCTATAAAAATATATAATAGGCAATATTTGAGCTTGCTCATTGTATTGCCTATTATATTTTTATAGTGGAATAGCCTTTCATTTCTGAAATGAAAGGCTGAACTATTACGAACGATTCAGAGCCACCGGATTTTCCTGTTAAATCAGGAAGTTCCGATGGCTCTTTATTATTATCAGCTCTCAGCCCTGACATCCACTGTCAGGCATTACAGCTATACCTATCTTCATCAGTCAGTGCTGGTGCAGATATTTTTCCCTTGTTGCCATTCCCCCTCTTATATGACGTTCCGACTTATTGATATCAAGTATCTTTCGTGCTTCTGCTGCCAGCGACGGGTTGATATTGAGAAGCCTTTCTGTCAGATCCTTATGTACTGTTGACTTGGACACACCAAATACTGCCGCAGTCTGTCGCACTGTTGCTTCATGTTCAACCATGTATTGCGCAAGCTGTACCGCTCTTTCCTCAAGCCCATTGTCATTCAGGCTGTTAATATAATGTTTTCTATATGTCAGCTTTTCCAATTAAAATACTCCTCATAGGATGTTTTTTACATTCTATGAGGAGCATTTTTAAGATATTACCTGTAATATTATCATATATTTCCGGATGTTGATATAAAAAGGTATTTTTCCACCAACTGGCAGCCGTATTTCTAATCACATATACATCTTGCTACATAAACACCGCTTGCAGATGCATGTGAAAGCGAATGTGTAACGCCACTGCAGTCACCTATTACATAAAGCCCCTTAAGCGGAGTTTCAAGATGTTCGTCTATCTCTACTTCCATATTGTAGAATTTAACCTCAACACCATAAAGCAGAGTATCATCATTGGCTGTTCCCGGTGCAATTTTATCAAGTGCATATATCATCTCAATTATACCATCAAGGATCCTCTTAGGCATAACAAGGCTAAGATCACCAGGTGTTGCCTGAAGCGTAGGTGTTACAAAGCCTTCAGCTATACGTGATGCATTGCTTCGTCTGCCTCTTATAAGATCACCAAATCTCTGTACGAGCACACCACCGCCGAGCATATTTGATAACTTGGCTATACTTTCGCCATATCCATTGCTGTCCCTAAACGGCTCAGAAAAATGTTTTGCAACAAGAAGCGCAAAGTTTGTATTCTCTGTATGCTTCTCAGGATCTTCATAGCTGTGGCCATTTA
>CAZFFA010000119.1:0-8227 GCA_964517955.1 uncultured Jutongia sp.
TCATATACTCTCGCCTCCATCCTTCATTGTTACGAACTTTCCTGACTTCGTTATCCAATTCTTTTGTAAAGACATCTTCTGTGGTTGATCTATCTATGTAATCAAGTATTGCTTTTGCCTGCTCTGATATCTCACCTTTTGTTCCTTTGGTGTTGAAGAAGATTCTTTTTACTCCGTCATTTAAAGTTAATGAATCGTCTTCTTTACAGATACTTTCAAATGTGTATTCATACAATCCCCTGCCAAATGGATCGAATGTACATATGAAAATTATACAGCTTTCATTTAATTGTTGATATGTACCACCCTGTTCCAAAAGGTTTAAGTCTATCATTCCCTGATAATACCTGCTTCTTTTGGGAAGTTGTTCAACATCTTTTTTATTTCCCTCCTGCTGCATCTCGGCGTCATAGATTGTTTCGTGATTGTCCTGTACATATAAATCAAGTCGGACGCCTTTTCCATCGTATGTTATCTTGAGTGTCTTCTGACGCTCCGGATAGGTTATGCTTTCAATCTTTATGCCTAGCAGATGCTCTAAAAATTCTTTGCATATATTTTCGTTCTGCATAACTTTGCCAAACATGAAGTCATCTTTAAGTTCCAATTTGTCATATTCTTTTACTCTTGCCATAAGTTTTCTCCTTTCCTCTGTGGTACAGGAGAACCAGCTACAACATATCCCGCTTATTGGCACATAGCTCAACATTGACAGTATATGCACAGTTTGCAGCATGTGCACAGCTACATATAGTAGCATGTGAATCACAACATATAAACCGCTAAACTGTGGCACATGAACCAACTACTATCTTCAAAGATCTCCTGCTTATTTAATTGATGTGATTTAAGCATAGATTTCTTTGAATTTAGAATTGTAGATTATATTTTGTGATAGAATCATTGAAAAATATTTTTATCTTCAATGATTTTCTTTAGAAATATGCTTAAGAAAAGTATAGCACATAAGATATAATTTTGCAATAACAGTATTTTTTATTACATCTGTTTTTATAACAATTCAACACTAAAGCTATAAACGATACATATTTAAGACTGCTCATAATAGTATTGTTTAAAGCTTTTGGCTGAACTGTTACTTATTAATTTCCTGATTTTGCATCATTTACCGCTGTTGGAATTAACTGTGTTTTGGTAAATGACATAACCTTAACCCAATCTGTTGCCCACTTAACTTCACCTTTTGAGATAGCAGCTCTACGAACAAAAAATGTACGGGCACTTGTATTCTTAAATTTAATCGTTGCTTTTCCCCTAGCTTTTACAGTACTAACACCTTTTTGCAAATCAGCATTTGGAACAGATGGATTATCTTCTATTGATGAAATATACTGGAAAGCATATTTTTCACTATTATTTTTTATTGTAATAGCTCCTGACGTAGCGATTTTACTTTTTGCAGGAGTTCTCTCGTAGCTAATCTCAAGACCTAAATAATTTTCAGTAGGAATTGTTGCAGAACTACTTACCTGTTTATCCGTTAATTTTGCAGTTGCTGCATTATACTTAGCATCCTCTGCCTTATCATTTTTATCATCAAATGCTTCTGATACTCCTTCAACATAAATAGAATCTTTCTTATCATAATTAAATACAAGATAATTAGATGCCGGTTTTTTTGCTGAACCTTTTGTACGAACGTCAATTACACCACCTGTTACAAAATCAAGAACTTTGCCATCAGCTAAATTAATCTTTTTTATATCACCATTTGAAGAGTCCTTCAAATCGCCTCTTGATTTCAATACCTTCTTAGAGCCATCAATCCATTTGCCAAGAACACCTGCTTTATATTTTTCATCTTCATAATCATTTACACGAAACTCGGAATTATTTGGAAGTTTAACAGTTCCGCTTGTGTAGTTAACACCAACTTTAGGTGCAGCCGGTGTTTTTGCAACCTTGACCTTTATCTCATTGCCTGTAAATGTACTATCAAGTTCATAAACTACCGCTTTATCTGTACTTTTATTGATATCATACTGCACAGGGGTAACAGTTGATTTATTTTCTGCAGTATAAGTTATATTTTCACCGATATTTTCTACCGCTGCTGCTCTTAAACGAATTGTAGTGCCAAGATTCATATGATCTTCAAGCTTAAGCGGATTGTCAGCTTCATCAAAACTCCCCGCATAATAACAATCACCTATTGAATAATCAACCAGTCCCTTATATTCAGACTTGTCCTTCTTAAATACAGTCAATTTATTTGTACCATAATCTATCTTAGCCTTGCCAAGAGATACCGCTGCAGGTATCTTTATGATTATAGGAGTTTCATTCACATCGCCCCATACTTTTACATAATTATCCTTTGTTGACTTTAATGCAGATAAATCCACCTCTACATCTTTTTTTGCACCATTACTATCAACAGCATCATAAGAACAAATATTTTTCTGTCCTTTTATTTTTTTAGCTTTTACAGTTGGAAAACTAACAAATACTTTTCTATCCTTTTTAGCAGCATCAATTGAATTACTGGTATTGTTCACTGTAAGCGATTTATTTTTATAATCAATACTAATATGCTTAGCTATCTCAGGTACTGCGACTGTTTCCTCTGCTGAAGCATCTGAAAACATCCCCATTGAAGCCATTATAGCCATAGTAAGTGCAGATACACCGATAATCATTTTATTTAATCTCATAATAAAACCCTCCTAACTATTCATCTGATTTCTAATTTTATAACTATATTATATATCGTCATTTAACTATCATAAATAAACCTATATTACCAATGCAAAAATATAATATTTAGATAGTAGAAAAATCCCGAACCAGCTCTCACCGATTCGGGATTTTCCATCTTACCAATATTGTACATTATGAATTTAACACCGGACAAGCCGGAGTTTGTATGATAAACATCCTGTTCGTCATACGAATTTAATATGATAAATCATATTAATATCATTTGGTTAATAATATGTTTAGATATGCTTAATTACTTTTTGTTGCTGTATTTTCAACAGTTGGTACTGAATGGTCTTTAGAAATTGTCATAACCTTAACCCAATCTGTAGCCCATGTTGCATCAGTACCTTTGCTTATAGCTGCTCTACGTACATATACAGTATACTCATTATCATTCTTAACTTTTATAGTTACATCTTTTCCACTTGCCTTAACAGTCTTAACACCTTTCTTAAGTTCTGCTTTTGGAGCGTCTGTACCAGTTACTGTAACAATATCATATGCATATTTCTTATCAGTATTCTTTAATGTGATAGCACCTGATGTAGCTGTTTTCACACTACCATTAGTCTTATATACAGCTTTAGTTCTTGTATAATCAATTTCTGCATTCATAAAATCATTTGCATTTAAAGTACCTTCAGAATTAACCTGCTTATTAGTTAACTTAGCTACTGCTGAATCACATTTAGAATCTGCAGGTGTTTTAGCATCTTCTTCTGTTGGTGCTGTTACTGCTTCAACATATGGAGTAACCTTTCCAGCATAGTTAAATGCAAGGTAGTTAGATGCTGGCTTCTTATCTGTAGCTGCTATACGTACATCAACTCCACCACCATTTATAAGATCAAGAACTTTACCACCTGATATATCTACCTTATTTCCAGCATCTGCAACTGCAACTGCTGATAACACTTTCTTATCTCCGGCTGTCCATTTTCCAAGATTAGTACCATCTACAGCAGTACCATCATCCTTATAACCATTTACACGGAACATAGCATTCTTTGGAAGTGTTACTGTGCCAAGTTTATAGTCAACTTTTACCTTAGGAGTATTAGCACGCTTAGCTACTTTAGCCTTAACTTCTTTACTTGCAAATGTAGCTTCTGTTTCATATGTTAAGACCTTTGTATCGCTCTTATTTACTGAATATTCTACTGGCTTAAGATCTGTTTCTGAATCACTTTCACTAGCTACAGTTTTCATTGTAACATTACTAGGCTTAGCTGAAGCTGCTACACGTACACGAAGTGTTGCACCAAGATTTAAATATTTTGTTATATAAATTCCTATTGTGCCATTGGCTGTCTGCTCTCCATCATTCCAACTACCTGTTGCTGTTGCATATTGAATATTTGCATTAAATGGTGATGTTTCCTTTTTCTTAGCTACAGTCAATATATTCTTCTCATCTTTGTAGTTTACAGTAGCCTTGCCAAGCTGTACAGATGCAGGAATCTTGATCATTACTGGAGTTGTATTCTTATCTCCCCATACCTTGATATAATTGTCTTTTGTAACGTTAAGTGTTGAAAGATCAACTTTTACACCGCTACTACTAACATCATATGAGCAAATATTCTTTTCACCTTTTATAACCTTGTCTTTAACTGTAGGGAAACTAACAGAAATCTTCTTATCTGTACCCCCAGCAACAGTAAGCTCCTGTGCATCATAATCAATACTAATATTTTTTGCAAATGTAGCTGCTGGTGAAGTTGTAGATGAATCTCCTTCACTAGCTGAAGCCTGTGGTGCTACGCCTGCTGAAAGTGCTGCTGCCATTGCGAATGCAGAAGCACCAACAATTATTTTGTTTAATCTCATAATAAGACCCTCCTTGTTCTTAATTTGATTTTAATTTTGATATTGTATATCATAATGTACATTACATTCTTTATATCGGCATTTGAACCGAAAGATTTAGAATACTTTATAACTTTTTTATTAATTTATAAATATCTGCTTTGCTTTCTCTTACTTCTCCTTTCTCCAATATTGTATCTGGCTCATATATGAGCTGTAACGTACATTTGACCACATTTAATTCGTACCGAGTGCTTTCTTCAGTGTATCGATATCTCTTTCCATGAGATCAATATACGTAACACCCTGGTCGAATTGTTTACGAGTAACATTGTGGCATGTATAGAATGTCATGACCTTTGTACCTGTCGCTTCCGCTATGCTGTCCGCCACTTTCGAACTTGTAAGCTCTATCTTGAGTACTACCGGAACACCCTCTGACTTAACCTTGTCTATAAGAAATGCGATAGTATCCGCACTTGGCTCTGTATCAGAACTGCATCCTGCGAATGCAGCACTGTAGTCAAGTCCGTATTCATCGACAAAATACCTGAGTGGAAATCTGTCACCAAACACAAGATAATGCATTGGTGCTTCATTTACGATATCCGAAAACTGTGTATCTATCGACTTCAATTTACTGATATATATATCGGCATTTTTCTTATAAAAATTAGCATTTTTTTCATCAGCCCTGCTCAAAGTCTCTGCAATCTTATCAACTATTTTACAGGCATTGACAGGTGATGTCCATATATGCTCATCATATTCCGTTTCCTCATCTTTAGTGTTGTCATTATGCGCTTTTTCTGTGTCAGAATTGTGTTTATTTGTGTCAGAATTGCCATATTTTTCATCTTCATTGACATAATTTTTGCCACTATTATTTTTATGACCTTTTTGCTCATTTTCATGACCATCTGCATCATCATGGCTGTGTCCACGCTCTTCCTGCATCCCCTCGACGTGCTCCTCAACTACTGCATCTACGCTGTCCATCATAGCCTCTGCTATCATTTGGGGATTGGATGCGGCATCTACCACCTGAGGGATCCAGCTTTCCATACCGCCACCATTGTATATAAGTACATCGGCTTTGCTCATGCTTATCATATCTGATGCAGTAGGTTCAAATGAATGTGTGTCCATACCTGCCGGTACGATCATTTTGAGATTGACTTTGTCACCGGCTATCTGCCTTACGAAATCATAATATGGAAATATTGTCGTAACCACGCTTAATTTATCGGAATCTTCTTTGCTGCTTTGTGTGCTTTTGCCACACCCGGACAACACCCCGGCTATGATACATACGCTGAGACAAAGAGCCAGTATTTTCCTATTAATAATCATCTTTTTCTGTCCTTTCTATTGATTGAGCTTTTATATTCATTCTTCTATTTTATTCTTATCTTTGTCATGCAGACATTTTTCGCATGTACCATAGAACATTGTTCTGTGAGGGTTTACATTGAAATGATGCTCGTCACGTACATGTGAATAGAGTTCTGTCATATGATTGCAGCCCATGTCCAGTATGTCTCCACAGTCTTCGCATTTGAGCAGAAAATGACAGCTCTGCTCGTCATCATTCTGTCCTATATACTGATAACATGCCCCGCTATTGCCATCGAGCATTATCTTCTGGACAAGACCTTCTTTCTGAAATTTTTCAAGATGTCTGTATATCGTAGTCATTCCAACAGCTTCGTTGTTTTCTTTGAAATGCTCTGCTATCTGATTGACCGTTACATAGCCACCGCCCATACTCTGCATATAATTCAATATGGCAGTCTGCTGTTTTGTCCTGTATGTTTTTGCATGATTCATATAATTGTCACCCTTTCATTTTGAAAACCTTTTTCATTTTATCATCATCGGGTGATTTGTCAAGATACATAATGTTTACACTTTCTTCATATTTTAAACATTGCAAGTTCACAACTGCCCAATATAATAGACTTATCAAATGAAACAAAACATTTGGTAAGTGCTTAAATTTTTTTCATACCTTCTCCTTAAGAATCGCTTTCCCGGCGATTCTTTTTTTACATTTTTCCATTTTCTCCATCAGCTTCTGATTTTCCCAGTAAATAAAGAAATGCAATTGCAGGTATCCTCAAAATTGGTACTTTAGTTTCATGTTTTGCAATACCAAAATCATCTAATCGTTTTGTTACAAGAAAAGCATTTGTAACTTTTGCCTTTTCATCTTTACATAGTTCAACTATTGCATCTGAAGCAGGAATATGCGAATTGTTACGATACTTAACCTCGCACAAAATTTTCTCACGAGGAAGTTCAATTACTGCATCTACCTCTTTCTGATTGTCTTTTGCTTTTCTAAAGTAACCAAGCTGCGCAGTACTTCCCTGATAAAATGATATAATATGTTTATATACTGTAGTCTCCACCATAGCCCCAAGTTCTTTCTCATCGGACAATACATCGTCAATCATCAATACTGCATTGCGAATTGCAGCATCTGCAATATAAATTTTAGGTTTTCCTTTTAAAGCCCCCTTGCTTCCGACATCTATTGGTTTTGCCAGATAAATAAGATTTGACATCTCGAGTGCTTCAATATAACTATCAATTGTGCTTACGGAAGTATTTTCCAATTCTTTTGCAGCTGTTGTCACACTAAATATCTCTGCACTATTCATACAAAGATACAAGAACAGTTTTTCCATCAAAAGCGGACTACGGATATTGAAAAGGGTCAGTACATCCCGCTTAATCACTTTATCAACTACATCTTCACGCAACATCCTTTGAGCATAAATGTCATCATCAGATAGTACAAGTTCCGGAAAGCCACCAATCATAAGATAACGGTTGAAATGACTTTCTAATGGAGCAAATCTATCAATCAAATCACCAAGTTCTGCATTACTCATTTTCACCAGATTTGTTAATTTAATATTATCAGGTAATACCGGTTCTTCGATTTGAAGCAGACAACAATATTCATAAAAAGACATAGTTGGGATTTTCAAAACACTCCATCTTCCCGTACCACTATCTGCCTCCCCTTTTTCCAATACCGGGCTTGCAGAGCCTGTTGCCGCCAGACGGATGTCTTTTCTACTGTCATAAATAACTTTCATCCATAATTCCCAATGCTCCGTATATTGTATCTCATCAAAGAAAATATATCTTACACCCTCAATCGGATAAAGTGACTCATATATAGAAAGAACTTTTTCTACATTTACAAGCTTTACAATGGGATTGTCAAAGGATACATAAAGGATATTTCTGGGATTAATTCCTTCATCTATTAAATTTTCTATTATCTGATACATTATAGTGGTTTTTCCAACACGCCTTGCTCCTGATAACACCGCAAATCGTCTAAGCGTTTTATGCTTTATCATCTTAAGAGCCTCAAAGTAAGCAAGCCGCTTCTGTGGTTTGCTCTCTTCTTTAATTGATACAGGATTACGCCACCACGGATTGTACTGTCGCAAAACCTTGATTACCTGTTCGTCTCCTACTATTGCCATAATATCATCTCCATTCTTTATTGTACTTACATTATTGTCATAATTTTAAGTTAAAAGGTATTTTTACCCTTGCATCATATAAATATAATTATACAATACTCCGGGAATTATACAAGTATAATGTAATAACGAATCAATTTCGCTGTCTGTTTTTTTGATACGTATGATGCATAAATGATATAAGA
>CAZFFA010000120.1:0-8219 GCA_964517955.1 uncultured Jutongia sp.
GGTGCACCAGCTATATTTTAGCCGGTGCTAAGGCTGGTTGTTCAGTCGGAAGGCTATTCTACCATAAAAATATAATAAGCAATACAATGAGCACGCTCAAATATTGCCTATTATATTTTTATGGCTGAACTGTTGCTATCTATAAATTCCTCAAACTGTTTTCTTTTGATCTTGATAGTTCTCCCCAGCATCAAATGATATTTATTTCCATAATCTTCACGAACTATCTCTCTAAGTCTATGCTGTCCAATTCCAAATAAATCGGATGCTTCTTTTATATTCAATAAAACCTTACTATCCAATGTAACTACTGTACTTTCTATAATAATCACGCTCCTTAACACAAAAGGCAGAAGTCATTACAACCTCTGCCCTAACCAAAATCATATATTCTATTACCAGTCTTTTGATAAGCTATCAGCAAGTAGATACACAAGACCTCCTGCTAATGCCATACCAAAACATTTGACCATCTCTTTCTGATATACTGGTATTGACTTCTGTATAAGTCCTACATCAATACCGCAGACATTCTTTAATGGGATTTCAATACCACAATCATATTTAAGTGCATATATCATACATCCCATAGTTTTTTCAAATGGAATATCAAATTGTTTCATAAGTTTATCCAAGCTATTCCATGTCTTTTCTACTTTGAATTTATCATATCCCATACCAGTAAACATATGGATATATGTATTCTTTCTTGCTTCTTCATCTGAAATATCACTGTTTATATCTGTATCTGCTAAGAAATCCTTGCACATAAACTCAATATCATCAAATTTGATAATCTCACTTGAATAACTCCATACAGATTTAGAAGTATCAAGACAAATGACTGTCACTGGTTCTGCCTCTTCATTCTCTTTAAACTCTCCAACGCAAGTAATCGTTCCTGTGTGTTCTTTATCCGCAGTTCGACATATCACCTTATCTCCTTCATAGAATTTATCTGTAATACCATCCTTTGTATATTCTATATAATGTTTTGCTTTAATGTTGTCCATCTTTTACACCTCATCTTCCTTCTGTCCGCAGAATGCTTTTAATAATCTCTTGTCATAGAAATGTCTATGAATTTTCCTACAAATACCCACGATAACACCTACAATCATATCAAGTACATTGATTGCAATAAACGTAGCAACCGAACCAATAACAAGTATCGCAATAGCCTTGATAAAGCTAAAAGGTTCTGTCCACATACTGTAATTACAGATTGTAAGCACTACCGCAACAATCTTACTGATGCTCCAATAATTTTTAATAAGTTTTTCCATTTTCTTTGTCATTTAATTTTTCCTCCATGTTTTATATTTCACAAATATCCTTGTATTTCTGTAGCAATTCGTTATTTGCTTCTTCATCAATCATAAATCGTGCTTGTATGTTTAAATGAGGACAATCCATAACAATACTTGTCATGCCTACGCTTCCGCTCGCTTTCATAAATCGTTTAATAGCTGTATGTCTGAAATCAAGATGCCTTAAATTCTTCACACCGATTATCTCTCCAATTTCTCCACACCAGCGACTAATCATTATTTTTGATATAGGCTCTGGATTTTCATGTTGTCCTCTGAATACATAACCATAATCATTAAATTCATTGTCTACTCTATTCTGCTTTTCTTTCTGTAGCATTTCTGCCACTTCCCCATTGAAATACAGAAACTTATCATCTATATGTACTGTACGTTCTTTTATATCAATCTGATCCCATTTAAGAATAAGTAAATATTCAATGCGGATCGCTGTTGATAAGGAAAACATCATATACATTTTCAAATTGTCAGACAATTTATCCTTTGCAATTTGAATCTGTTCATCCGTTATAAAATTAGTTACAATCTCTCGCCCTTTTCTCTTCATCTTATAATTCAGTACATCACTTGCAGGAACTACACCTTTGCCAAACAAATACTTGTAGCAACGTACAAAGGATAACATTTCACGACAAATACCATGATATGATAGTCCAAGTTCTTTGCTTAAAAAATAAGCATATTCATCTAAATCGTCTCTCGTAACGTGGATAATTTCTATATCGTTCATATACTCATAGATATAGGCTAGAAATTTAGAACTGTATCTTGATTCTTCATAGACAAAATTCTTATGATGTTTTTCGGTCTGTGACCTCTCATAAAGAAATTTAATATAGATTTGCCAATAATAGACATTCTGCTTGTTTACTGTTTCAAGAATATCTCGTCTACCGACATTCATATCCTTGTAATATACCTGATTATTCATTCAGCACCTTCTTTCTCTGCTGACTGCATAATTCTTTTATATAATGTTTCGGGAATTATATCTTTATATTCGCTTTTAATTATTCCTATTGCTTGTTTATGCCTTTCAATTCTTCTTTTTTCATGACCTTTGCCACAACATAAATCAACAATAGACTTTGGTACAAAAATATATGTATCTGGTGAAATAAAGTGATTATTCGTATCGAATACTCTATATGATAATCCAACCTCTTCGCCATCAATTTCATAAATATTTTCGTTATACCATTTCAAGAAATTCTCGTATTCTTTCCATTCTTCACATAATACAGCTTCTTTATCACATTCTTGTCCTCTATCAAATCTTATAAGTCTTTCCCATTTTTTATAAGAATCAGTATTAGAAATATTTTCATCACTTTTTCTTTTTGTTCTTACTCTTATTCCTTGATATTTAGGACAGTCACCATAAACTTCAAATCTCCATTCACTCCAATTTACACCGTTCTTTGCTTTCATAAGTCCTCCTATATTCCAAACTGATCCTTGTACTGTCGCATAAATTCAACATCGTTCTTATCACAGTAATGATGCAATGTTGTGGCTATATTTTTATGATGTAAAATCAATGATGTAATAGCAATATCTCCACCCTTTTGTAAAAGCTGATTACAACAAGTGTATCTGAAATCGTGTGGTTTTAATCCAGGCACACCGCACATAGCACCTACTTTGTGCGCCCATGTACCCAATGTACCAGATGTAACATGGCGAATTTCTATTGCATTATCCTTGTAAAATGTGGTTGTGGAATAGAATACCCAACCACCATCATTGATTCTGTTATGTTCTCTTTCCGCACGTAATTTAAGCAACAAATCCTTCACATATTCACTAAAATGCAAAGTACAATAGTTCGAGAATTTTTCTTTTACATGATTTACACAACGCTTCTCAAAATCAATCTGCTCCCAACGGATAGATGATACCGCTGTAACTCTTGCACCAGTAGACAATGAGAAAAACGCATAGACTTGTAATGTCCTGTCTCCATTCTTTTCCAGTTCTTCCTTTAGAGTTGCTATCTGTTCATCTGTCAAAAAGTGTCTGTGATCTTCTGTCTTTAATTTGTGTGGTTTTGGGATGTAATAAATCGGATTAAAGGTACTCACACCTTTACTGATAAGAATTGGTTTTCCTAACTCATACTGCTTTTCGATCTTATCCATCATGTACTTAATTCCTGTCTGCATACCGGCTTGAAATCCTAAGTTAAAAAGCTCCTGTTTGTTCTCTGCATTCTCCTGTGATCCGTTCATCATCTTATCCATCTCCTTTGACATTTCTCTCATAGCTTCAATAAATTCCTTTTCCATATTCACTTAACCTCCGTTATGTATAAATTATCAGCAATACCGCAATAATACTTCCTATAACAATTTGCAGTATAGTTTGCTTTGTTATTGGTTTCGGTTCTCTGTTCACTCAACCGCTCCTTCCTGTCGTGTCCTACATATATACAATGCACATTTTGAAAATGATTTTCCCCACTCTACCAGAGAATTTATAATAATTCGCTTTTCTTCTTGATTTGCTCTAAGTTGGGATTCAAATACTTCAATGTAGTTTTGATACTGGTATGTCCTGCTTGATTTGATACCTCATTGATGCTATATGCTCCACTCTCCAATGCGTTATAACAAAAGAAGTGTCTAAGCATATGCGGATGGATATGGTAGCCATCAACACTAAATTCATCAAATACCTTATTGATAGTAGACGGATTCAAAATCTTTCCTTTGCTGTTATGGAACAAATAGTCTGATTCCACATTATCTGATCTCTGATATTCCCTTATGGCAGAGATAACCTTAGATTTGATAATGACAGTCCTTTGCTTTTCGCCTTTTCCGTCTGCTACTCTGATCTGGCTTGCAGCAGTGTTTACATCTACCTTTTTCAAATGCAATACTTCTGATATTCGTAGTCCAGCATAAGCCATAATGGTAACAATGGCATAGTTTCGTTTTGCCGAACAACCTTCAGATTGCAACACTCTTTGTCTGAACTCTTCAACTTCCTTTTTCGTGATATTAGTAGGACTGATTATTTCCGCTTGTACCTTTATCAAGTCCGCTTTGCTTATTACTATATTATCTGGTTGCATCAGCTAATTATATTTAATGAGTGCAGATAACTTTGCATTGATGGACTTTGCATTTAGGTTCTGTCCTGTCCTCTTACAAGTTTTCACATTCTTCAAATAACTTTTGTATTCCAGAATATTTTCCCTATACAGCTTTTTAAATCCTACATCCCCGAAGCTGTCATTAAACCATCTGAAAAATTCCTTTACCGATGCAACATATATTTTGATTGTCTTTTCGGATTTTCCCTCTAAGTGCATCTTGTTTTCAAAATTCCTTATCAGTTCATCCATAAGCGCACACCTCCTAGAAATTTTATTGAATTATTATTTTGCATATTTTCAGAAATTTTATTGAAATTTCTTTTTGCTTCCTACTTACTAGTACACAAAAATTCAATAATATTCCCCTTATATTGAAAAAATAATTAAGGTCATTTTTGCCTTATTCCTTGTATATATTCCGTATCTCCGTTATACTATATATGGAAGGAGTTGATTTACATTTACATTGAGATTCAGAAGCCGAACCGCTTCAAAGATTTATTACATAAGATTCATTCTAAAGTGGAAGATATATTGTTTTCCATTCTACAACACACACCAGATAAATTCATTCCAAAATCCCTTATGCATTGGTTGGAGAAATACACCAACAAACGACTTGCACAACTGAAAAGTGATGTGATCCGCAAACGCTGGCAAACACTAGAATTAGAAAAGGCTGTTGATAATATCCATCAGAGGCAGCCATAAAAATAAGAGGTCTTTCCTCTATATATAATATAGTAGATTTACCTCTTTTTTGTTTGAACATCTGTTTCCTTTATGTTATACTGTTATTGTGTAATTGAAACGAAAGTAGGATGTGATTTTCCGATTATTAGATGCCCTCTAGTTTACAAAGGAGGGTGATGCCCTATGAACACGCTTGAAGTTTTAACTTTAGTGCTAGTAATTTTTGCGGCTCTGTCTTACATAGACGATCATAATAATAAAAAGAAATAGCATCCCCAACCCTCACAAAGTTTAGGATGCTATTCTTATTAGTTTTTCTCAACTGAGGGCAAATCGGAGTCATATCCGATTCACTTTCTAAGTAGATTATACACTAGGGCATTTGAGAAATCAAGTGCCCTTTTTAATTGTCCTGTGATTCTGCTTGCTTCTTTGCGTTCCTAGCCTTTGTTTCCTCTGACTTCTTCTGTGCAGCCTTTTTTTCTTCTTCTGTCATATTTCGCTTTGATTTTCCTTTTTCATCTTCTTGATAATCAATTACATATTCTGTTCCGTCTGCCTTATCTTTTAAAATCAGATTCATTTCCAGAGCATCCGCAATTTCCACTAATTCAAGGGAAGAAAATTTGTCTCTGCTCATTTTATTGCTCAAATTCTGCCTAGTAACATTTATTTCCTCTGCAAGCTCTATCTGAGATTTTCCCTTTGCTTCTAATATATCCTTAATTACTGTCGTTGCTGACATATCAACTAAACCTTTCATTTTATGTTCACCTCCAATTATACTTGATTTTCCCTATTTTTTCAAGGTCAGCAAAATTCACTTGATACATGACAATAGCAGCTTGTGTACAATTTTCCATTTTAACGGATGCTTTGTTTTCTTTTCTGTCTGGTACATAAAAATTTCAGTTACTTTCTGAAACAAGTCTACTGGCAATATTGAGCCTTTCATTTGATTGCACTGATAGCAACAAATCTGTAAATTTTCAACTTCATCCTCTCCGTTTTGGTTCAGCGGAATTATATGATCTAATGTTATCTCCGAAAAAAGTAGCTGTTTCCCACATATTGCACATTTTCCTTTTGCGTTATCATACAAAAGTTTTCGTACATCCTGTGAATAGTGCTTTCTGCTTTGCTTTCGTTTTACATATGTATCTTCTGTATCAAATAGATAATATCCCTTGCATTGTGCTGGTTTGCCTAATATTTTTCGCATTGCCTTATTTACATTATAAAATTGTGTTGCCTCGTTTATATCTTTTCCTATGCCTGTAAAGATATATCAGCTTCATTTCTTCTAATTGCTCCAAGTAATCATTCACAGTACGTTTACTGCATCCCCATTGTGAAGCCATATCGTCTTGTGACATATGCCATTCTTTCGTCTTATTATTGATTGTTCCAACCAAATCTACAAAGAATGTAAACAGATTAAAGGGCATTTTCGCATTAGTGAAAATATGTTGCATTTCCCATAATTCAACTACAACAAATTTCTGATTTTCAGTATCAACCTCTAATCCGTTATTGGAAATAATATAATTATCTCCATCCTGTTCAACTATTTCAATTATCTTTCTATCATTAAGAGACTGCAAAGCACCTTTGATATTATCAGCAATACTTCTATCTCGTCTTACTGTTCTTTTCAAAAAACTACCAGACAGAAAATATCCAATAGTATTAACAGAAGTAATCAGATAGTCATGCTTGTTGCTATATAATCCATTCAAGGCAGCCATCACAGCTAACTCTTTTGAATCTAAATCAATTTCTTTACTTATAAAAATCTTTAACATAATAATACGTTGTCCTTTTTCCTAAGTACCAAAAACGTCAAAATTTGCCCTTTTATGTAAGAACCTAAGTGTTCAAAACGTCAAAATTTGACGATTTCGGTACTACTACTAAAGGAGATACATTTACTAAAAGAGATCCTTTTTATACCCCTAACGGGGTAATAACATCTACTTTGTATTATTTCTTTCTTCTTTGTACTGTTGCTCTAATTCATTGTACTTTTTGTTTATCAGAAATATAATAAATGTATTTCCTGTTTTCTCATGCTTACCACAGCCAATAGGTTTAATTCCATGCTTAAATAACCAGTTACATTCATCTAAGTCATAGTTATAGTAAATTCCTTTTGACATCTATAAATCCTCCGCTTGCTTTTAAATGATATTTATATAATATTCTCCGCTAAAGCTATGCAGATGATTTGTGCTTTACTGATAAGCAGATAAAAGGCTCAACGATTATATGTTGTCCTATTCTGTGTGTTTCCTCCACACATCTATAAATTGCATTATACATTTTCCTCCTTTTTGATAAATCAGAGGTCAAGAAATAGGCTCGGCATAAATGACGCACCTTAATAAACTGCTATATTCCACACAGATGTGGAAATATAATTAACCAGCCATTTTTCAAACCTGTTCAAATAACTCAAAGGAATTATCCCTTCAGTCATGTTATTCATTTTCTCATATTGGGAAATGTGCAGAATTGCACTATAGATATTCTTGAACTCTGATACAGACTTTCTTTTACTTCCTGTCTGTTGGGAAATATCCATCATATTTTTTGAATCGGTGTATGTCTGCCGATTATCTGATTGTAAAATGTACCGCTCTTATAAGTTGCTTTTTACCCTCATAACTATATACAGTATTTCTATAATTAGTTCTATCTGGATATAATTCAGTAGCAATATTTCCAAGTATAATTGATATTGTATCAATATCCTTACAATCTTCAAAAGTAACAATAATATTAACATTGTAGCATTTTTCTATATTTCCACATATTAAAAGTTCACTCTCAGTAACCTCGACAGATATAAAATTATCATACCCGAACACGGACATATCATTAGCAAAAATAAAATTATCTTTTATGTACTTCATTCCATATTCTTTTAAACAATGCTTGTGAAATTCTTCACCATGTAAATAATTCTCAAAATACTCTAAAATATTAGAGTTATTGGAAATCTTGTCAATCAGTTCCTTCTTAATGTTTTCAATACTTACTAAAACTTCCCATAGCAAAATGGGATGAGTTCCTTGAAAATTCAATAATAC
>CAZFFA010000121.1:0-8212 GCA_964517955.1 uncultured Jutongia sp.
CTTCGGCATATCTCCGATCGAGCGCATAAGGTCAACGCTCAAATGGTCTATATCGGAGTTGATTCCTACCGCCTTAGCAACTTCTTTTTTGTCCATGTAAAGCGTGTCCGGGCAAGGTTGCGTCCAATCATGGTGACTTAATGCCAGGGCGAAAGCCTTATACTCGGCAAGCGTCATATTCCTGCGTGCTTCCGTAAAGATCATGGACACGCCGAACAAGTTAGGCGTTACCTCTTCTTGGAAGCATTCCTCTAAAGTCATCTGGTGGTATTCTTCATCCGTGTAATTCATCGCCATAACATCACCCCTCACATACTTCTTTAGCCTGCTTCTCGTCAAAGAGATATGCGAAGCGGTTACGGACTGCCTTGCCCTGTTCCTCGTCAAGCGTCCCCTCGTCCACCAGCTCCCGGACAGCAAGCCGCATATAGTCCTTTGCTATCTCGTTAAATGCGGAGCTGTCAAAGAGGGTATAAAAATCATCTTTTGAGCAAGACCCGAGAAAGTCATATATCCGGCAGGACTGCGCCGCCTCTTCCTTTCCGATCTTCCCTTGCTCTGCCGCTTTTCTGTAGCTTTCAGCCATTAAAGTAAATCCATTCATGCTTGTTTCTCCTTTCGTAGTAAGGTTTTATGTTATCCACATTCTTATTATACTTTCATGGTACAAGTTTGTCAATATATTTCTTGTATTTCTACCCACGCACAAATCTTGTACTTACCCACGCACAAATCTTGTACTTACCCACGCACAAATCTTGTACCATCTTTTATAACTATATAGCTTTTATTTATAGCTCTATCTATCTGTCTCTTCCTTACGGTCGATCCAGAGGACGGAAAGACGGACATACACAAAATGAGTAATCAAAAAGAGAGAGCCGAAGCCCTCTCCTTTTTCTCTTTATCCGTTCTCTTTTACATTCTTTCAGAGAATACTTTGTCATTATAGGCAAAGCAAACATCCGCTTCCTTGTAGCCATCCGGGGCAAGGATCAGGATCCGCTTATTGGCGGCAAGCTCATTCTCAAAGTAGGACGGTCTGAACACATCCCTTTCCTGTTCGCTTTCCGACTGCCCGGAGTTCATGCCCTGTCCGAACTGCATAGACTGCGCTGAAACGCCCGTATTCTTTCCCTTAATTGTCTTGTCATACTTTCCTACCCTCTTGCTGAAATACTCCGCAGAAGAGCCGACAGCACGCAAAACAAGGGTTGTTCCCATGCCGTCCATGAGTACGCCGAAATGGTCTTGACCGTATTTCTCTTTGATCTGGTCGATAGATTGAGCGGCGATCAAGAAGCGTATGCCTTTCGATCTGAACAGGTTCACTCCCTCTGTAACCTTTTTCAGCTCTCCCAGACGAGGGAACTCGTCAAGCATGAAGAGGATCCTCTTCCCGGTGTTGTTCTCGAACCGGGAGAAGTAAGAGAGGAACTGCGCCACGATAAGGTTAAGTATGTTCGGTTCATCAGCGTTTAGATACTGCTCTTTTATGCAGATATAGACATCCCCGGTAAGAAGATCCTGCGGCTTTACTATATCGCCGGAGCTTGTATCAAAGGCATTTATGATATTGTCATTGGTTGCGATCAAGCGGAGAGGTCCGAGCATGGTATCACGGACATTGGCGAAGCTCTCCGCTTCCGCTTCCTGCTTTGCTTGTGTGTAGAACGAGCTTAAAAGCATCCATCCCTTGACGCAATCCGGGGCGGCCTGCGTCCCGGTGCCGATACAGTAGGTTTCTATGAGGTCAGCTATCGGAGCGGAGCAGATAAGCTGCAAGCAGTCCGCAAAGGTCAGATCCTGCTCATGCTTATACATGGAGTACAGAAGCCCGGCTAAAAGCGTCCTTGCCTGTTCCACGAAATAAGGGTTGCTGTCGTTCTTTGCTTTCGGGATCAGTGCGTTGGCTATCTCCGTCACGCCCTGTATATCGTTCTCTACAAAGTCCATGATAGCGAACGGATCATATTTTGACGGTCTTTTGTCCGGGATAACCTCATCACCGAATGACAGATACTTTACAGACCGTCCTAAAACACCGCTACGGTACTTATAAGACGCTTGGAGCAGTTCACCCTTAATATCTACCACAAAAACGCTTGGAGACGATTCTGGGGCATTCTGAGGGCTTTTAGAGCCATATGATAAAAGGGTGGGTATAAATATACCCTGTGACTTTCCGCTTCCCGGTGTACCGAATACCGCCACCGATCCGGGAGCGTCCTCGTCCTGGAGGAGATACTTTCCTTTTTCCCTGGCATATATAACACCGTGCGGCTCTTTCTCGCCGGAGAGCTTCGCCTTGACACCCTGCGGAGCTTTGATCTCACGCTTGAAGATCTTCTCAAAGAGCCAAAAAACAATATTGGTCTTTTTCCCGGCACGCTTCGACAATGCCCGGTTGATGAAATGCAGGGCAGTACCGCCTATCGCCACGCCCCAAAACCAAAAAATATGAGAGCCGACAGAAGCGGCGTATTTGTCAGCATCCGGGGAAATGTTGTTTTCTCCATACTGTCCGTGCATCACCCAATCGAAGAAAAGCCCGGTAACAAACCACCCTAATCCGATTTTAAAAGCCTTCACCCAGAGCTTAAAAACCCCTTTCATGAAGTTCCATGCGAACCTAAAAGCACTATCCATAGGATCCATAATGCAATCACTCCTTTCTTGTGTTGCTTATTGCAAGGTTATCCATACTTGCAATTATCTCATTTGTTGAAATTGAAGCCGCCTTTTATAGCCGCTTCCTTTAGTTCTTTTGCGTAGTCTCTGATAGCCTTTTCCCGGTCTTTTGCGCTCATGCCCTGATACCATGTATCAGCCACAAAATCACGGTCTATCAAAGTCCCGGCAATCGAACAGCAGACATGCACCCAAGACTTTTCCGGCAGATTGCCGACCCGGTCACGCTTTTGCTCTGCTTTCTTGATTTTCTCTTTCAGTCTTGCAATCTCGTTGTCGTAATACTGCCGCTTTTCATCATTGGACATATCGCCTACTTTTTTCTTTTTATCCGTTTTTTCTTCCTGCTTTGCAGTCTGAAAATCGGACATATTAAAAGCACCACTATCCATTTTTATCATCTCCTTTCTATAAGTGGCAATAAATGAAACAATTACATTTTAGCCGCTATTCCTTGTAAAATCAAGGAAAACACGAAATTGAAATATTGCATATTACCGCCCGGGGGTGTATAATCCCTTTACGGAGTAAAGGGCGAAATTACGGACACACAGAGTGTGTCCTTGTAATTCACTCCGCTTCGCTTCGTGCCGGTCTGCGAAAACGCTTTGGCGTTTTCTTGCCGGTCTCGTTCCGTCGGCGGCTCTTACGCAGAGGGCGGCTTCGGCTTCTCTAAAAGGTACACCGTACCTTTTAGGAATCCTCGGTTTCGCCGTTGGCGAAACTCCTACCCGGACAGGGGCAAGTTTCACTTGCATGGACTCCTGCGGAGAGCTTCCACCGGGCAAAAATAAATTGAAAGGAGAGTGTTTCATCATGGGCGGCTTTTATATGAAAATGTCAAATGTCAAGACTTCCACCGTGGCGAAGTCTGCCTATAACAGCCGCACGAAAGAATATGACGAAACACAGAACCACACTTTTAATTATTCCGCAAAAGAGGATCATGTATATCATCATGTGACTTTGCCGGAGGGTTGCCCGGAAGAATGGAAAGAAGCGGAGAAGCTCTGGAATGAAAATGAGAAGTTTGAAACCGCACAGAATACAGAAAGACACGGAAAGCAATTCATAATTGCTGTACCTCAAGAGCTGACACAGGAGCAGACGGAAAAGGCAATCAATGAATTTCAAGAGTATTTTGCAAAGATGGGCTATGCTTCCCAAGCGGATCAGCACGAGCCGGAAAGTCAAAGAAGTGCGGATGAAGTCGAAAAGAACAGACATGTTCATGTATTGACCACAGCCCGGAAGATCACGAACGGAGAATTTGAAAAGGTCAAGGAAAAGAAAGTTTATGCCAATGATGTAGATGCACAGGGCAAGCCTATCTTTAACCCAGAAGCTCCGGACGGTCAGAAAGTGCCAAAGTATGACCCGGAAAAGTTGAATCAATGGGAACAGGAACACGGACGGAAGTTTGACTTTAAAACGGATAAAGAAGAAATAGACAAGGTGCAGAAAGTAGGCGCACGCAACCGCCGGGAGTGGGAGCGTGTCCGGGTGCAGGATAACCCACTTGACCGCCGGGAGACAGTGGAAGCCGCCCGGGCAGAATGGGCGAGGATCTGCAACAGCTATCTTTCCGAAGATCAGTAGATAGTCCACAGGAGCTACGCCCGGCAAGGATCGGATAGAGTTGCGGAAATCCATGAGGGCATAGGAAGCCACAAGGAGCAGGACGATAGAAAGGCATATAACGAGGAAGTTCGGCAGACTAACGCCAAACTTGAACAGGCGAAGCAGTCGGCGGAAACACGATTAAAAGAGAAAGGAGAGAGCCATGACAATAGAGAAAGCCAGACAGTCGGCGGAGATCATCGAGGAGCTGACGGCGTTGGTGGACGAGCTGAAAGCGGACAGGGACAAACTGCAAGCGGAGCTGACCGAGGAAAAGGAAGCCCACAGCCAGACGATCAGTCTTTACGATCAGATGCAGAAAGAAGCTCATCAATCAAAGAGAGACTACTTCATGCTGAAAATACAGCACGAGAGGGAATGGAGAGACATAGAGAAGAGGCTTTCGGAGATCGAGAGCAGACCGCAAACGGATCCGGCAGAGCTGACCGCCCTGAAAGCGGAGAACGAGCTTCTGAAGAAAGACAACAGGGAACTTCAGCAGATTATAGACAACGAGTTAAAGACGCTGAAGAACAGCGACATGGATATGTTAGAGGAACTGCGGACGGAATTAGAAGCGAGTATGCCGGAGCTGTTCGGGGATATAGAACAGACGCTAACCGAGTTGAAACAGACCAACGAGGGATTAAAGAAGAACAACAAACTATTAACCGAGAAGCTAACGAGCATATCAGAGGACAGGGACGCTTTACGCAAGCTCTTAATGAGCGTGTTGAGGGACTACGAGGGAGACTTACCGAACTACGAGAAAGAGTTGTTAGCACGCTTGGATCAAAAATTGAGCGTTCAATTCAAGGCATTAAGCAGAAACTTCACAGCAACAGGAATGTAACACAGGAGCAGGAGCAACCGAAACAGGCACAGCCGAAGCCGGAACAGCCGAAGCAGACCACAGAAAGCCCTATGAGCGTATTACAGAGGGCGCAACAGCTGAACGCCACGGCAAAGCCGAGGGAAAGGAGCGAGGACATGAGCAGAGGAGCAAACAGCCTACTTGCACAGGCACAGGCACAGAACCAAGCCGCCGATCAGAACGAGAGGACGGCAGAGAAGAAGCCGGAAAACGATATAATGTCAAAGTTCAGACAGCAGAAGCAGGAGACAGACCAGAACCGCAAGGAAGATTTGGAAGAGGTGCAACAGCAGACCATTCACAGGGGGCGGCATAGATGATAAAACGCATAGTATCAATAATTTTGAGATACATAAGGCGGCAAGAAGCGGAACGGAAACGGCAGGAGCAGGAGCTTTTACTGCGGAAACGCAAGGACGAGGACGCACGCTTGACCGCCCTGGAGAAGTTCCGGCAGGAAAAAGCCTGGGCAGAATCCCAACGCCGGGAGAAGCTCCAAGAGGTCAAGCGGATGCAGTCCGCCGGGCAGAAAGTAAGATAGGAGAAAGGATTTTATTTATGAAGTACGAAAAATTATCCATAGATTTTCCGATACCGGACTTTCTGGAAGAGGAAATAGACAAGTTTCTTGCCTACTTAAATGACGAAAACGAAAGCGGACACCTTGAAGATTGTTTTAGGACGGAGATTGATCTTGCCATCCGAGACAGCAGATTACCAGAAAAGCAGAGGGAATATCTAAAAGATTATTATGTCAGAAAAGGAATATACTACGGAAAGGGATATCCATGGGAAAAATAATACCGGGATAGGCTTTTACACCTACCCCGGCATGGATAACTTTTGCAACAACGAAAGGAGTTGTCGCAAGTATCATATTACCACATTATTCATCTTTCAAATAGTCCAAACCTTTAGTAAATCCGTTGTTTTTTAGTATCTGCTTTTCAGCTTCGCTCAACATAGCCAGGACAATTTCTTGTTCTGCAAGGTCAGCTTTGGAAGCCCAAAAGCCCGGTTTAGGGATCACCCGACACAGAAACTTGAAATATTCCTTAAAGAGCCAAAGCCGCAGTATTAAGGAGTTTCTTGCCCTTTACAACTTTACAGAAGCTTGACAGCTCATTATCAAGCTTGCTGTAAATGGTCGGACGGCTCACTCCGGCACGCTTGGCAAACTCTGAAATGCTGATATACTCGTCTTTCATAACGGTTTCACTCCCTTGCTACCGGGATATAGTCGTTTTCAAGCATTTTGATTAAATACTTACACTTGTTCTTGATCTTATTTTTCTTGTTCTCTATCGCCATATCCTTCGCCCTCTGCTCCATAAAGTGGTAGCGGTCAAGGTCTATGCTTCCCGGTGCCGCCCCATTACTAAGCATATAGGATTGAGGAACGAGTGTAAGCCTTGCCTTTATAGCGTCCAACTCTTCCCGGCTGAAATTAAACTCGTCAAGCGCACTCTCCCAGAGTTCCCGGACTTCTTCCGCTTCCTCGATAACCTCTTCCGGCTCTTTCCCCTCGATCTGTGCTTTCGGGTCTTTTATCGTCCAATGGAATTTATAAGCTATGACCCTGTTGCCATGCTTCACTTTCTCATAATATTTGCCCTCTGCATTGAGTAAAAGCGTTATCATTTCTGTTTTGGCAAGCTCTTCACACAGCGGATCAATGACATACTTTTCAAAATGGGTTCTGGCAAAATGCCCTGATGTAGTCATATATGAGCCTTTGCCCTCTTTCGGAATATCAAACATTTCCTTGAATTTCTTTATGCTGACCGTTCCCTCATTCTGATCCTCTCTGGTATCGGAGTTTTCCCGGAGAAGCTCATAAAATAGTATGGCTCTTTCAGAGTTAATTTTGAATATATCGCCGCTCCACATGGTTATATATCTGCTTTCCTTGCCGTCAAGACAGCCAAAAAGCCCCAGATAGTCCGGGTTTAAGCGTATTCTTACCCGGTTACGGAAAGAAGCTATTGTTATGACAAAGCACCCATTGACATATATATCCTTGTCCCTGCCTGCAAATTTGATAAAGCTGTTTTTAGGCATATCTCCAATAGAGCGCATAAGGTCAACGCTCAAATGGTCTATATCAGAGTTAATCCCTATCGCCTTAGCCACTTCTTTTTTGTCCATGTAAAGCGTGTCCGGGCAAGGTTGCGTCCAATCATGATGGCTTAATGCCAGAGCAAAAGCCTTGTACTCTGAAAGTGTCATATTCCTGCGTGCTTCCGTAAAGATCATTGAAACGCCGAACAGATTAGGCGTTACCTCTTCTTGGAAGCATTCCTCTATCGTCATTTGATGAAACTCTTCATCCGTGTAATTCATAGCCATATCAGAACACCTGCCTTTCTTCAAGCCACTTCCGGCAGATGTTTATCTGTTCCTCTATGTCCTTTTCCGGGTGCTTTTCCCGGTATTCGCCTATATACTCGTTTAAGTCCTCTTCGATCCAGTCCGGCCTGTCCTCTGCTTCCTCTGGAAAACGCTTGTAATACTCGTTCTCGTCCCATACGGTCACTACATCGTCAATATCAAAGCCCCACTCAAGACAATGCTTCAAGAGTGTTTCTTCCGGCTCAAAAGAGAACCAGCACCGATCAAACCACCGTGCCATTATGTCCCTTTCATCCGATCCGTTCCCCTGTCCTACAAGGTCACAGATAACATTCTCGAAAAGCTCCCCCACCGTCAAGCCGTGCTGTCCCAGAAGATTGAACAGCCTTTCCTTTTCCTCGTCTGTAATATTGATTTTTACTGTATGTTCCATGCTTCATGCTCCTTTCGTTATGAGGTATTAAGTTATCCACATTTAATTATATCATCATATTGTGAGATGTCAAGTTTTTTTCTCACACTTAAACCCACGCACATTTCTCACACTAACCCACGCACATTTCTCACACTAACCCACGCACATTTCTCACAACATCTTTTATAACTATAATAACTACTACTTTATAGCTCTATCTATCTGTCTCTTCCTTACGGTCGATCCAGAGGACGGAAAGA
>CAZFFA010000122.1:0-8150 GCA_964517955.1 uncultured Jutongia sp.
GGCAGGACTTGGTTCAGCTTTTGGACCTATCGTAGTAATGTCACTTTTCTGGAAGAGGACAAACTTTTACGGAGCTGTGGCAGGTATCGTATCGGGTGGTCTTACAGTAATCATATGGGATTATCTTCCAATTATAGGTGGAAAAACTATCTATGCGGCTACAGGAATATATTCACTTCTCGTAGGATTTTTCATAAGTCTTTTATGCATCGTTGTAGTCAGTCTTTGTACAAAAGCTCCTGATGAATCTATATTAGAAGAGTTTATAGAAGCTCAAAAGGCTAAATAGAATATTTTGAAAATTTAATTTTTGAAAAGTATATTTAATGAATAAATTTTTCTCTCAGAGTAATAATACTGTTGTAATCGTTACTATCAATGTTAATAGCACTTGCTATAAGCATGAACAGTAACAGCAGTCAAATTCAGCTTCAAAGTAAAGGAGAAGATATGAGAAGAAAAATTTATTTATTAATTGCTGTATTGTCAATGTCAGTTATGATGCTTGGTGGATGTGGTAATAATGATAATAACAATAATAATGACACAACAGCTTCACCTGCCGTAAGTACAGCACCCGATGACAATAACAATGACAGAAACGATACCAAAACTGATACAAATGATGGTGCCATTGATGATATCGGAGAAGATGTTGGAGATGCCGTAGATGATGCCGGAAATGCTGTTGGTGATGTAGTTGATGATGTCACAGGTAATGATGACAACAATGTAAACAGTACAACAGATGACAAAAACAATAACAATAATAATAGAAACGACAATAATGATAATAACAGAGATAACAATACAAAAGCTACAGAAACACCAGCTGCACGATAGTAACTACATCTTTTGTACGAAATGCAGTTGTGAGTTAGAGCATGATAAAAAAGAGACTATATTATTAGTAGTATAGCCTCTTTTTTTGCATCCTTTTTTATTGAAGTGATACATGCTATTTAATGGATGAGTGGACCTGCAGCACTTGTTCTGTATTAAATTATAATTCAATGGAATAGAGCAGACATTCACGATTATTGTAAGTAATATCTTTTTCGCATGTCATGCCAATCTTTTGTGCTGTTTTTATAGAACGTGAATTGTCGTAATCTATAACGGCAACTATTCTTTTAATATCTAATTCCTCAGCAGCATATTTAAGAACTGCCTTGCAGCACTCTATTGCATAACCATATCCCCAGTGCTGGCTGTCAAGAAGATAAGAAAGCATTATTTCCTCTTTGCCGTCTATCATATGATTTTCTATACCGCATCTTCCGATAAGACCGCCTGTTGTCTTACTGAATACACCCCAAAGGCCATATCCGTAGAAGGAATATACATTTTGTATATAAGCTTTTTGCTTTTCCATCTCTGTTTCAAGATAATCATCTATATTGTCTATATATTTACGGATATTTGGGTCCTGATATATAGGATAGATATCTTTTATATCAGCTACTGACAGTTCACGTATAAGAAGTCTTCTTGTTGAAGTGATATTGATTGGTTTTCCCTGTGAACGTAGTAATGTATTTTCGATGAATTTAACGCTCAATCCTTCAAATGATTCTACAAGTACATTGGCATCGTTTAGTGACTGCTTACCGGAGTTAGGGTTGATATATCCGATACATGCAATTCCTGCTGCCTTAGCTGCAGCTACACCGAAGTCAGAGTCTTCAATAACGACAGCATCTTCTGCACTGATACCAAGTTTTGAAAGTGCAAGCAAAAAGGTATCGGGTGCCGGTTTTGGATGTTCAACGTTTGAGCTTGATATAAGTTTATCAAAGTATTTTTTTATACCAAGAGATTTAACTACACCTTCTATTTCAGCGGTTGAAGAAGATGATGCTATTGCAAGACGAATTCCTGACTGATATAGACGTATGATAAGATCCTTTATACCGGGGATAGGGATATATCCTTCCCTGATAACATAATCTGTCTTTGCTTTTATGAGTTCAGCCAAAAGTTCATCTGTTGTCATATCAAGAGAAAATTCTTTTATACATGTTTCAGCCATTTTTTTTGTGGAACTTCCGATAAACTGTTCATGATACGATGTATCGGTCTCTATGCCATGATTTTTAAAGACTTCAACTGCTGCACGGGCGTGCTGGGGTTCACTGTCAATGATTACACCATCCATATCAAAAATAACTGCTTTTAACATTATAATGCGCCCCCTTCCTTTTTATTTTAGTATATCAGAAACATATAAATTATGAAAGAAAAAAATGGAAGCTGGGTGGTCAGATTTATTGTATAAATTTCGGGTGTTTTCTGTTATAATTATATATAAAATATTATGCAAGGGTCAAAGGCAGATAGCAATGGAGCAATCCGTGGCAGAAGTTAGGCTTAAAATAAACAAACTAGGAGGTAATTATGGCAAAGATAAAACCATTTGTGGCAGTAAGACCAAATGAGAAGGCGGCTGAAAGAGTAGCAGCTCTTCCATATGATGTTTACAATAGAAGTGAAGCAAAGGCAGAGGTAGAAAGAGAGCCGATGTCATTTTTAAAGATAGACAGAGCCGAAACACAGTTTCCAGATGATGTAGATACATATGCACCGGAGGTATACCAGAAAGCAAAAGAAATATTTGAAGATATGGTAAACGATGGTACATTTATTACAGACAATAAGCAGGGATACTATATATACAGCCTTACCATGGATGGAAGAAGACAGACAGGTATAGTTGCATGTGCAAGTGTAGATGATTATCTGAATAATGTTATCAAAAAACATGAGAATACAAGAGAGGAAAAAGAACAGGACCGTATACGTCATGTAGATACTTTAAGTGCGCAGACAGGCCCTATTTTTCTTGCATAAAGATCACAGAAGATTATCAATGATGTTGTAAATAAAGTTATTGAAAATAATTCTCCCTTATATGATTTCACAGCAGTAGACGGTATAGGCCATACCGTGTGGAAGATATCTGCGGCTTCTGATATAAAGACGGTACAGGATGCATTTGACAATATAAATGAGATTTATATTGCTGATGGCCATCATCGTGCTGCATCTGCCGTTAAGGTTGGTATCAAACGACGTAATGAAAATCCGGGATATGATGGAACTGAAGAATTTAACTTTTTCCTGTCGGTACTGTTTCCGGATGATCAGCTTATGATTATGGATTACAACAGGTCAGTTAAGGATTTAAATGGTCTTACAAAGGAACAGTTTTTAGAGAAGGTGCAGGAAAATTATAAGTTAGAAGAGATTGACAAGGCAAAACATCCAGCACAAAAAGGACAGGTTGCCATGTATCTTGACAAAAAGTGGTACATGTTGACTGCATCTAAGAAGCTTAAAGAGATCACAGATCCTGTATTGTCGCTTGATGTATCACTTTTACAGAATTATCTGCTTGAACCGGTACTCGGCATAAAAGATCCAAGAACTGATGACAGAATTGATTTTATCGGTGGTATAAGAGGACTTTCAGAGCTTGAAAGAAGGGCAGATTCAGATATGAAGGTTTCATTTGCAATGTATCCGACATCGATAGGTGAGCTCTTTGATGTGGCAGATGCAGGTCTTTTGATGCCTCCTAAGTCAACATGGTTTGAACCAAAATTAAGAAGCGGTCTGTTTATTCACAGAATTTAGTAAGCTTAGGCAGCAGTATTGGTCAGTAATTCCATAAGGACATGATGTTAAGGGATTAAGCTGTGATAATTGGGGGGAGATAAAAAAATGGAGGAATCGTATGAAAAAGAGACTTTATGATTTGATGGACTGGGCAGCTATAGAAGCTGTGGTTTACTCGGAAGAAGATCATCCAGAGAATCTTCTGGGACCACAGAAGATAAAAGAGGGGATTCTTATACACACATTTTTTCCGGATGCAAAGAGAGTGAATCTAAAGATAAAAGATACCGGCAAACTGTATATGATGGAAGAGGCTGATGATGCCGGGATATTTGCTGTACTTCTTCCCGGTAAGAAGATTCAGGCATATACATGTATTGTAGGGTATGAAGATGGTTCTGTGATTGAAGTTGAAGATCCATATCTGTATACAGACATCATAGGTGAAAGTGATATCAGTGGATTTGAAAAAGGAAATGCACATGATGTTTACAACTGGATGGGAGCGCATCCCGTGGCTATTGATGGATTTGGAGATAATGCTGATATCAGATGGGATGTAACAGCCGATACAGATAAAAAAGGAACTAAAGATACAGTATATGGTGTTCATTTTGCAGTATGGGCACCAAACGCAATGAGAGTAAGTGTTGTTGGCGACTTTAATTTTTGGGACGGACGCAGGAATCCTATGTGCAGGATCGGATCTACAGGTGTATTTTCGGTATTTATTCCTCAAATGCAGTGTGATGATATCTATAAGTATGAAATAAAGACAAACTCCTGCACAAAGTTTCTTAAGACAGACCCATATGGTTTTGCCTGTGAGCAGCGACCTGCCAATGCAAGCATAGTTAAAAATATTGATGATTATAAATGGAATGACAGTAAGTGGATGAAATCAAGAAAATCATATGATTTTAAGAGTTCACCTATGTCTGTATATGAAGTTCATCTCGGTTCATGGAAAAAGAAGGATTACTCTGATATAGAAAATCCTACATGCAATGATGAATTTCTCAATTATAGGGAAATAGCTCCTCTTCTTGCAGATTATGTTATTTCCATGGGATATACTCATATAGAGATTATGCCTGTCATGGAACATCCGCTTGATGAATCATGGGGATATCAGGTTACGGGATATTATGCTGTTACATCAAGATATGGTTCTCCACAGGATTTCATGTATTTTGTAGATTATATGCACAAAAAGGAAATAGGAGTTATACTTGACTGGGTTCCGGCTCATTTTCCAAAAGATGCCAATGGTCTTGCAAAGTTTGATGGAACATGTCTTTATGAACATGAAGACCCACGACAGGGAGAACATCCACACTGGGGAACACTTATATACAATTATAAAAGACCGGAGGTTAGTTCATTCCTTATATCCAATGCAGTGTTCTGGATAGACAAGTATCATGCAGACGGAATAAGAATGGATGCAGTAGCTTCCATGCTTTATCTTGACTATGGCAAAAACCACGGTGAATGGGTTGCCAATATGTATGGCGGCAATGAAAATCTTGATGCTGTAGAACTTTTAAGAAAGTTTACAGATACTGTTCACAGCAGAAAGGATGGTGCACTTCTTATAGCAGAAGAGTCAACTGCATGGCCAAAGGTGACAGACAGGACAATAAATGAAGGTCTTGGATTTGATCTTAAGTGGAATATGGGATGGATGAATGACTTTACAGGATATATGCAGACAGATCCATTGTTCAGAAAAGGTCGTCACGGTACACTTCTTTTTAGCATGATCTATGCATACAGTGAATATTTTATCCTTGTGTTTTCACATGATGAAGTAGTTCATCTTAAAGGCTCTATGCTTATGAAGATGCCGGGAGACACAGAAGAGAAATTTGCAAATCTTCGTGCAGCATATGGTTTTATGACAGTACATCCGGGCAAGAAGCTGTCCTTTATGGGTCAGGAGTTTGCACAGAAGGAAGAATGGAATGAGAAAATAAGCCTTCCATGGGCGGAAGCTGAACTTCCGGGACATAAGGAGTTTATGAGTTATATAAAAGATCTCAATACATTCTATAAAAAGCATCCGGCTCTTTTTGAAGACGATTACAATGAAGAGGGCTTTAGATGGCTTAGTACAATGGATGCAGACCACAGCATAATTACATTTTTAAGAGTGGCAGAAAAGTCGGATGAAAAATTGCTTGTTGTATGCAATTTTACGCCTGTAGTACACGAAAAATTCAGAATTGGTGTACCATTTGCAGGTAAATATAAAGAGATATTCAATAGTGACAGTGCTGCATATGGTGGAAAAGACTACGTTAACAAACGTCAGAAGTCTTCAAAGGATATCCCATGGGATGGACTTGAAAATTCTATTTTTGTGACAGTACCTCCACTTGGAATATCTATATATAAGGTAACAGAGATTTAAAGAAATGGAGAATAGTGTGAAAAATCCATATATTAAAGATTTTTCACACACGAGATTTGTGTCTGCGCGCACTTGACACAAACTCGTTATGCGCAAAAAACGTGCGCAGAAATGAGGAATTTTATGATTTTTAACAGATGTTATCCTCTTCTGGCAGCAGCGGGTTCTGCAAAAAATACGGATTTAAATGTAGAGGATATTCAGAAGGGATTGGATTCTGCATCGACTGCGGAAGAAAAAACGAGTTTTCTGATCGAGTACCTTCTCAATCAGAGGGCAGCACTTATGGATTTTGCCAAAACAATTCTTTTTGCTATAATAATATATGCAATAGGAAGAAAACTTGTTAAGCTTGCATTGAAGCTTACCAATAAGTGGATGGAGAAGCGTAATGTTGAGATAAGTGTACGGAAATTTGTGATGTCACTTACAAATTTTGCCTATAATTTATTGCTTATATTTATCGTAGCGGGTATACTTGGTGTTGGTACAAGCTCAATAATAGCATTGGTTGGTTCGGCAGGTCTTGCTGTTGGTCTTGCACTTCAGGGAAGCCTTTCAAACCTTGCAGGTGGAGTTCTTATTCTTCTCCTGAAACCATTTAAAGTAGGTGATTATATCGTTGCATCCGGAGCAGAGGGAACTGTTCAGAGTATAGATATATTTTATACAAGAATTTCTACTACTGACAATAAGGTGATAGTAATTCCAAATGGAACAATATCAAATTCAAATGTTACCAATGTAACCAAACCGGAAAACAGAATGCTGATCATCGATTTTATGGTGACATATGATGCAGATATAGCTAAAGTAAGAGAACTGATAACAGGATTACTTGAAGAAGAGGTATTAATATGTCATGATAAACCACAGAGTGTTGTTATAGATAAGCTGAATCCGGGAAGAATTAAAATGCAGGCAAAGGCATGGACAAAAACCGAGGATTACTGGGATGTAAGGTATCGTCTGTTGGAAGAGATTAAGGAGACATTACAGAAAAACGATATTGTTATATCCTGATAAAATATACAGAAAGCTGGTGAGATAAAGTGGTAAGGTATTATCGAACAGATGACAGGAAAATTCATGAGGAAGAAGGTCCGGGAGCAGGAGTTTGGATTGATATGATCAACCCATCTGTGTCAGAGGGTGAGGAACTGGCGAAGAAGCTTGACATTGACATACATGACTTATTGGCGGCTCTCGATGAAGAGGAAAGCTCGCGTCTTGAACTTGAAGATGGCTATACACTTATCCTTGTAGATATTCCTGCAACAGAGATAAGACATGACAAAGAGGCATATACAACTATTCCTCTGGGTATAATTCTTACATCAGATATGATTATAACGGTGTGTACAGAGGAAACAAGCATTCTTCAGGCATTTGTGAATGGAAGAGTAAAGGAATTTAGTACCAAGAAGAAGCTTCGTTTTGTATATCAGATCCTTTTTAGAATAGCATCATTTTATCAATCCAATCTTCGTATAATTGATAAGAAGAGAACAGAGATAGAAGAAAGAATTGATGACGATACAGAAGATATCGATCTTATAGATCTTCATGCGCTTGAGTCAACGCTTGTATACTTTGCAACGTCACTTAGAGCCAATGGTGTCGTACTTGACAGACTGACAAGGTATAAAAGGCTTGAACAGTACCCGGATGATAAGGATCTTCTCGGTGATGTGATAGTGGAAAATCAGCAGGCTATCGAGATGACGACTATTTACCGAGATATTATAAATGGTACAAGAGATCTTATGTCATCAGTTATTGACAACAGACTTAACAATGTAATGAAAACACTTACATGTATAACACTTGTAATGGGTATTCCGACACTTGTATCGGGACTTTACGGTATGAATGTCAGTACAAAGTGGATGCCGCTTGCGCATACACCGCATGGTTTTGGGATTATAACACTTCTCATAGCTGTTGTGTGTGTAACACTGTTTGTGCTTCTTAAGAAAAAAAAGTTTATGTAAAAACGTAACAGTTCAGCCATAAAAAACAATCACCAATACTTGAGCTTGCTCATTGTATTGGTGATTGTTTTTTACTTTATAGGAAATTTCGATTTTTTAAACATAAACAAAATAACGTATGT
>CAZFFA010000123.1:0-8147 GCA_964517955.1 uncultured Jutongia sp.
GCTGCCAGAATATCTTTATCAGTAGCATGTTCAGGATTTTTCTTTTTGTATTCTTCCTGAAGCTTATTTACCACCTGTCCTTCTTTCAGACCACCATGACCAATAGCTGCAAGAACTGAATTCCAGTCTTTAAAACCATACTTTTTCTTACATGCTTCTGTATATTCAGGTTTAACAAGGTCTGATATAACTATTCCCTGTGCCTTACAGTAGTTATTAAGAAGCTCCTTGCCCTTTATGATATTCTCTTCCTTGTACTCTGACCTAAACCACTGATTGATCTTATTCTTTGCCTGTGTACTTTTTACTATAGAAAGCCAGTCCCTGCTTGGACCGCGTGAATTTTGCGATGTAATGATCTCAACTCTGTCACCCGTCTGAATCTTGTATTCAATCGGTACAAGATTGCCATTGACACGGGCACCGACCATCTTATTGCCCACAGCACTATGAACAGCATAGGCAAAATCTATAGGTGTAGATCCGGCAGGAAGATTCTTAACATCGCCATCTTTTGTAAAGCAGTATACATGGTCTGAAAAAAGATCAAGATCACTCTTTAATAAGCTTAAGAATTCCTTATTATCTGACATATCCCTCTGCCACTCTAAGATTCTTCTAAGCCATGAAAGCTTTTCTTCTTCGCTGTCAGCCGTATTATGTCCATACTGATTTTCCTTGTATTTCCAATGCGCAGCGATACCATACTCAGCAGTACGGTGCATCTCATATGTTCTTATCTGTATCTCAAAAGGCTGTCCCTGAGGTCCTATAAGTGTAGTATGAAGCGACTGGTAGTTATTTGGCTTTGGCATAGATATATAATCCTTGAAATGACCCGGTATCGGCTTATATATCTCATGAATTACACCAAGTGCTGTATAACAGTCTCTTTCTGTATCTACGATTATACGGACAGCAAAAAGATCATATATCTGCTCAAGCTTTTTATTCTGGGTAACCATCTTTTTGTATATACTAAAATAATGTTTTGCCCTTCCATCAATTGTTGCTTTTATACCTGCTGATTCAATATGGCTGCGAACTTCGTCAACAATCTGCTTGATAAACTCTTCCCTTCTTACCCTTCCGTTGGCAATCTTTGTCACAAGATCATTATACATCTCGGGCTCAAGATATTTGAATGCAAGGTCATCCAGTTCAACCTTAACCTTAGATATACCAAGTCTGTCTGCAATAGGAGCATATATATCCATTGTTTCAGTAGATTTCTCCTTCTGCTTCTCCGGTGACTGATATTTCATTGTACGCATATTGTGAAGTCTGTCTGCCAGCTTTATAAGGATAACTCGTATATCCTTAGCCATTGCCAGAAACATCTTTCTAAGATTTTCTGCCTGTACCTCTACTTTATCTGCAACATAATTTAACTGGGTAAGTTTTGTAACACCATCGACTAAAAGCTCAACTTCATCACCAAATTCAGCAGCAATTTCCTCACTTGTCATGACAGTGTCTTCAACAACATCATGAAGCATACCGGCAACAATAGTCTCCTTATCAAGTTCAAGCTCGGCAAGAATTATACATACACATACAGGATGAATAATATAAGGTTCGCCCGATTTACGAAGCTGACCGTCATGAGCCTTGTATGCAATCTTATATGCCTTCTCAATCATAGAAATATCATCTGATGGGTGATATTTACGAATCATAGTTATTAGTTTCTCATATAATATTTCCGGATCAGTAAAATCCTCCGGTATCATACTTGTAGCTAATTCTCCATTGTCAATTTTTAATTCAAAGTCATTATTTGTTTTATCACTCATACGCTGCCTCCATCCTGTGTAGTTATAATCTTACACTCTTTATCTTATAGTTGTCTTTCAGCCTGCTGAATATGCCCATGCAGCTTTTACCTGTCCCAACACCTGATCAATATCCCATCGTTTTTCAGATCTCTCAATGCTATTTGGATCATTGATGATAAGTTTGTTATTCTTAACACCTGTAAGTACTATAAAATGACCCTGTGTTGTAAAATCTCCCGGTGCCATGCTGCAAATTACAGGATGTCCGTTCTTAAGTCTGTTTATTATCGTCTTTTTATCAACTGATATCTTTTCGGACTGAAGTCCAAGTTTCTGTGCACCAGTTGACATAAATGACCATGACGTTCCATTCTCACTGTCATAAAAATTCTTTTCTATGCAAAACTCTGCAATATCTGCCGGAGACTTTGATGTTTTCCCTGTAATCCCTGTATAGACCATAGACATACATGTAGGGCCACATCCGTCTATAGCTATAATATTGCTGCCATAGGTTACATATCCCCATCTCTCATCCCATTGCTGAAACAAGGGTATACCATCCAAAAGCTCATCCTTTCTGATCTTCCCGCCAGGTGATGAATCATTCTTATGTTTAGGATAATTGGCAACAAATGATAATGTCTCCTGATTGGTTATCGCCAGATTAAGCAGATCTTCCGGATATTGTGACAGATTAAGTATGATATCATTAACCTCCGGAAATTTCTTCTTTAACTTAACAAGTTCTTTATAATACTTATCATACCCATCCGGTATATTAACATCTGCCGGTTCTTCTGTTTCATCAGGCAGAATAGTAACTGTCTGTTTTTTTTCGACTTTAACTTTATTGTTATTATTTGATATACTTTTATATATGCGGCTGCCTGCAAAAATAATCCCGGTAAATATAAGAACTATAATCAGCAGGACAACAGCTCTGGCAATCATTACCCGCCTGCGTCTTTTCCTTCTCTGTATCCTTTTTCTCAGATACCTGCGGTGTTCTATTTCTTCCTGCGTTAATCTTTCCAAAACTCTTCTCCCTTATTCACAATTAAGATTCATGAGTTCCTTCATGATATCGTCAAACTCATCTGATGTAAGAAGTTCATCCTCATATTCATCAGTTATGAGTTCTTCAAGTTCATCCCACTTATATTTGCTTTTTCCATCCTGGTATTTTTTTAATTCTTTTTTCCATTTATCATATGATTTCATATTTATTGCCTCCCAGATGATTTATAAAATTGCTAATGTCAATGCTGTCATCATTTCCATAAATGCAGACAGCAGCAAAAAATAATTTATCACTATAATAATGCAATACACTTTTATCTGTCAATGTATGAGATTATTTTCTATCATATCAAGCAGCTTATCTCCAACAGGACCCTGTCCCTCTTTGCAATAAAACATATTCTTTACTCTATCACGTTCTTCTTTTCCATAAAGATCACCATTTTCTATAACACTTTTAAGCTGTATAAGAAGTTCATCAAAATTCTTAGCCTTTATTCCAGGTGTTACATCTTCATATTCAAAATACATCTCCCTGTCCTTCGCAAGATAATGTTCATAATCATAGCAATAAAAAAGAAGCGGCGAATCAAGCAGAAGATAATCTATATATATACTTGATTAATCTGTTATAAGTACACTTGTTTCCATGATAAGCTTCTGTATATCCATAGCCTCACTTGTTATGTCTATAATATGAGGATATCCGTCCAGATTTTCAAATTCATTGCGATGATAAAAATGCTTTTTTACTACAAAATAATAATCATTTTCTGCAATAAATTCTTCAAGTCGTGCAAGATCAAATATTTTGCTTAATTCAATTGGTTCAGCACCTTCATTTCTATGTGTAGGACAATACAATATTATGTTTTTGCCCGGAAAATATTTTTCCTGCCTGTGTTTGTCGAAAAAAATATCACTTCGTGGCTGGCCAAGACATATTATCTGTTCTCTTTTTCTTCTAAATGCACTTTGATATATTGGAATAAACATTTCACTCGGTGCTACAAAGTACATTTTTCCAAGCGGTATATTTATCAGCCTGTCTCTCAGCTTCTGCTTAGGACTGTCCCAGTTTTTTTCGTATTTATTGTCGTATACGACTTTCTTCAATGGTATTCCATGCCATAAATCAATTATTACAGCACGTCCGAGAAATGTATGTTCCAGATCGCTTATTCCATTGGACACGACAGCATATCCGGCTCTTAGCTGAAGCCACACAGCCTTTGGAGTTCCCCACATATATGCCTCATATCCCATATAATTAATTTCTTTAATCACGTCTGCACTTTTTGCGATCCAGACAGCCCTTAAATTTTTTCTCTGCTGTGCCTCTATAAACAATTGCTTTGAATTATCTGCAAATCTTTCACCAAGCCATGCACCAAACACACATAATTTACGTTTTCTCGGCATTAGCATAGATAAATACATTACAAAATATTTTCCTATAACCCTTATGCCTTTTATTATCTTTCCCATATTTATAACCATAGCCTTTCTGCGACCTATATTTTTATCCCCAGATACACTGCATAATCTTCCTTATAGATCCATTTTTCCATACTCTGTATTTACAATAAAACCATATCCGTTTTAAATGATTGTAACTGCCTGAATCCGAATATTTTTTCATAAGTGAATACTCTTCCATTTTGTTGTTTTTCTTCATATCGCTGCCATATGCTTCCAGAAATAATGCAATCTGTCTTCTTGATGCACTCATTGCATCTTTGTATTTTTTTCTGCCATCTTTTAATCGTGATATAAGATAACTTATGCTGTTATTATTTTTTGCACCAACACTATTATCTCCATGCTGTCTATATGAAAGAAGTGGTTTATCTATAACGGCTGTCTTTCCAAATACCGCTGCATACAGAGCCATAAGATAATCATGCATAATTATTCTTTCATCACCTGCTATATTTTTTACACTATTTAAAAGGACTGAATTTATCATCATGGTACATTATTCTGGATCAAAAGTCCGGACAGACTTTGTACTGCTGGTATATGCGATAGCTCAAACATCGATCCTGCCATGATATTTCCGGATACATCAACAACCTCTACATCACCATGTACCAATAATGGGACATCCTTATTATTGTGCTCAAGCTTTTTCATGGCATTAAGTGTTCTTTCAATCTTATCTCTTTTCCATATATCATCCTGATCGGAAAACATTATATATTCTGAGTCTGCTGCATCATTGAGAAGTCTTGCAAAATTATTCTTTGCAGAACCGCTTCCGGGATTATTTTGTTTTATTATAACTTCATTGGATACATTATTTTTAAACTCTTCTAATATCTGCATGGAGCGGTCATTGCTTAAATCATCTCTAACGATAAGACGCCAATTGCTGTATGTCTGTTCTTTTATAGACTGCAATTGCTTCTCTATATATTCTTCGCCATTGTAAACCGCCATCAAAATAGTTACCATATTTATCTCCTTGTCTATAACAAACTTCATATATCTTAACATACTTTTATCTTCAAATAAATACTGACCTCATGGCATCTTCTTCATAAACTGATATAAGAAGAATTTTTAACTTATGAAATGGAGTCGATATGAAACGAGTTTCATCATTAATAAATCTAAATTATGCAATATCACACCAGCTTACAGGACGTGGTATAGGTGTTGCCGTTATGGATACAGGTATAGGTGAACACCCTGACCTTACAGGTCCATCAGGATGTCTTGCAGGCTTTTATGATACAATCAATAACCGCTCATCTTATTATGATGACAATGGTCATGGAACGCATGTTACAGGAATCATAGCCGGCAATGGCAGTGCCTGCAATGGGTTATACCGTGGAATTGCTCCCGGAGTTCATATATATATGATTAAAGTTCTTAACAAAAATGGTGAGGGCAGTACAGAAAATGTTATAAAGGGTATCGAATGGATTCTTAAGCACAAACAAAAATATAATATACGAATAGTAAATATATCCGTTGGAAGCACAAAGGGTAAATATTTTAATGAAAACTCGCCTCTTGTTAAAAATGTAAATAAACTCTGGACAGCCGGCCTTGTTGTACTTACCGCAGCCGGCAACCACGGTCCTGCCCCATACAGTATAGGTGCTCCCGGCAACAGCCGAAAGATAATAACTGTTGGTGCAAGCGATGCCATGCTTTATCTTAACAATAGAGACTACTCCGGAAGAGGTCCTACTGACAACTGTATTAAAAAACCGGATATTGTTGCCCCCGGTTCTAATGTAACAAGCTGTTATCCTATAGAACTTACAAGTAGAAAAAATCCATATTATTATAGAAAGAATAACAGAATTGAATACCACAACAATGCCCCATATCTTTCAAGAAGTGGTACATCTATGGCAACTCCTGTTGTCAGTGCCTGTATCGCACTTTTGCTTGAGAAAAATCCAGCTATGACCAATAAAGATATAAAACTTCATTTAAGAAACACAGCATTTGACCTCGGATATCCACATTCACGTCAGGGCTGGGGTATGATAAAATGCGATAGATTTCTTGATATATAACTATACGTTTTGTGATAATAACAATGGACAGTATTTTAATGTACAGATATGCAATATTAAAACTTTCAATTGCATATCAATACATAACAATACTGTCCATTCTAATTCTTTTTTACTTAACCTTATCTCTAAGGATTTCATCAAGCTTTTTAATAAATTCACCCATTTCATTCTTAGAAAGCTGTGCATCAGCACCCAGACTTTCTCCTTTTCTTCTCATGTCTTCATTTATAAGTGATGAGAAGATTATTACAGGTATATCCTTCAGTTCAGGATCGTTCTTAATAAGTTTAAGTAAACGATGTCCATCCATCTGTGGCATCTCTATATCAGTAACGACACATGCAACATTCTGCTTAAGTGTACCTGCCTTTTTATATGTCTGAAGAATGTCCCATAATTCAAGACCATTGTTTGTAGGCATTACCCTCGTATATCCGGCTTTTGTAAGGCCATCATATATAAGAGTGCTAAGAAGCTGTGAATCCTCTGCATAAATAATAGGTGCATTACAAACTGAACGTTCACCGAGCTGCTCAACCTCCGAAAGCTTAATTCCAACCTCAGGTGATATATCAGCAACTATCTTTTCAAAGTCAAGGAGTAATACAAGTTTACCATCAATATTTATAATGCCTGTAGTTACACTTGTTCTTGAATTGCTCAGCATAGAATCAGGCTTGATAATCTGAGACCAGTTTACCCTATGTATTCCAACAACTTCGTTAACATGAAAACCTGATGAAATGTAATTAAAACTCGTGATAAGAAACATATCTCTCTGAGGATCAGTCTCATCTTTCATTCCAAGACTTTTTGCCAGATTTATTATAGAAATTGTCTCTCCTCTTGTATTAAATGCCCCTTCCAAATTTGGATGACCATTCGGAATAGGAGTAAGGCTTTGATATTTCATAATCTCTTTAACTTTAGCCACGTTTATACCATAATAATTTCCATTAACTTTAAATTCCAGAATTTCCAGTTCGTTTGTACCACTTTCCAATAATATATTCGTATCCATATAGGCCTCCATCCTCTGTAACTAAACACAGACTTTACATTAGTTATATTTTACTATAGTAATTTATTATTTGCAAGTAAAGCATTGCTTGTTATTGACACAAATATAAATATAACTTTATAATTGTAACAGTTTAGCTATAAAAATATAATAAGCAATATTTGAGCTTGCTCATTATATTGCTTATTATATTTTTATAGCTGAACTGTTACTTATAATTACACGTAATAAAATAAATCACTTGAAATGAGGGAGAATATGAAAAATAACAATGTAATCCTTATAGGAATGCCCGGTGCAGGCAAAAGTACAGTCGGTGTTGTATTGGCAAAAAAGCTCGGCTATACATTTATCGATTCTGATATTGTCATTCAAAATGAAAAAGGACTGCTTCTTCACGAATTAATTGAACAGTTTGGTATTGACGGCTTCAATCAAATTGAGAATGAAGTTAATTCTAAAATAAATGTTGAAAATTCTGTGATTGCTACCGGAGGAAGTGCTATCTATGGTAAAGACGCAATGAAACATTTTAAATCAATAGGAAAAATTGTTTACCTCAAGCTTCCATATGATGAAATTGAACGCCGGCTCGGTGATCTCAATGAACGCGGTGTCTCTATTAAAAAAGGACAGACACTTCTTTCACTTTATGAGGAAAGAACTCCTATATATGAACAATATGCAGACATTACAATTGATTGTGACAATTTATCAATACGTGAAATTGTAAAAAAAATATCATAAATCATATTATGTTGATAAAACGGAAGTATTGTTGAT
>CAZFFA010000124.1:0-8144 GCA_964517955.1 uncultured Jutongia sp.
TCCTTGATCTTATCCAGGAGGGTAATCTTGGTCTTATAAAAGCTGTAGAAAATTTTGATTACAAAAAAGGGAATAAGTTCAGTACTTACGCTACATGGTGGATCCGTCAGGCTATCACAAGAGCTATAGCTGATCAGGCAAGAACAATCCGTATACCAGTCCATATGGTAGAAACAATCAATAAATTCGTCAGAGTACAGAGACAGCTTTTACAGGAACTCGGACGTGAACCATATCCTGAAGAAATAGCAAAACAGATGAATATGCCGGTTGAGAGAGTAAGAGAGATTCAGAAGATCTCGCTTGAACCTGTATCACTTGAAACTCCTATTGGTGAAGAGGAAGACAGTCATCTTGGTGATTTTATTCAGGATGATAACGTTCCTGTACCGGCAGAAGCGGCGGCATTTACACTTCTTAGAGAACAGCTTGATGAAGTGCTTGGAACTCTTACAGAGAGAGAACAGAAGGTTCTTAAACTTCGTTTTGGTCTTGAAGATGGACGAGCAAGAACTCTTGAGGAAGTTGGCAAGGAATTTAAAGTTACGCGTGAGAGAATCCGTCAGATAGAAGCAAAAGCTCTTCGTAAATTAAGACATCCTAGCCGTAGCCGTAAATTAAAGGATTATCTTGAGTAATATGCAGATTTCATACAGACTTGAGCGTGTTGCATCCAATGTGCATTATGGCGGAGTTGTAGCAGATATTGGATGCGATCATGGATTTACGTCTATCTATCTTATGGAGAATAAACTGGCAAAACATATAATAGCCATGGATATCAATAAAGGCCCTTTGGAGAGAGCGAAGGCACATGTTATGGAATATGGAATGGAGAATGACATCGAGCTCAGGTTGTCAGATGGTGCAAAAAAGCTGCAAAAGGGAGAAGCTGATACACTTCTTATAAGTGGTATGGGCGGTATGCTCATAACAAAAATTCTCAATGACAGTGAGGAAATTGTTGGTGATGTAAAAGAGCTTGTTTTATCTCCACAGTCAGATGTCGGAGCCGTCAGAAAATGTGTCCATGATATGGGGTTTGAAATTGCAGATGAAGAGATGCTTAAAGATCAGGGCAAATATTATCTTGTTATAAGGGCTGTAAGAGGAGAAGAAAAATATAACCTGGAAGAAGATTATATTTATGGAAAAAAGCTTGCAGAGAAGAAAGACAGGGTATTTGGAGAGTTTTTGAACAAAGAAAGAGAAAGAGTAAATAAAGTCCTGAATAAGCTTAACAATCTGGAATTGTCAGAAAAATCTTTTGAACAAAAGAGAAATATTGAACATGAAAAAGATATGATTGAAAGCATGATTAAGAGACTAAATGCATAAGATAAATAAAAATCGGTTGGCGATGCAGTAAAACATCAGTAAATAAAACGCTTCGCAAATAAATATTGAGTTTTGGAAATGAGGTGCATTATGGTAGATGTTACTATAGACGGAATAACTGAAAAATATGAGAAGGGCACTACATATAAAGAGATTGCCGAAAAACATTCAGATAAATGCAGGTATGATATCATTCTTGCAAGAAAAGGTGGTAAACTGCTCGAACTCAATAAGAAAGTTAAAGATGACTGTACTATAGAATTTCTTGATACTTCTACAAACAGCGGTCATAAGACATATGTAAGAGGTGTAACACTTTTAATGCTAAAGGCATTGTATTCTGTAGCAGACAGTGAAAAATTAAAAAATGTGTTTGTAAAACATATGATAGGAAATGGCTGTTACTGTGAAGCTGATGGGATGGAAATAACAGATGATCTTATTGAAAAGGTTGAAAGCAAAATGCATGATATTGCCGGAAAGGATATTGTGTTTGAAAAGCGTTCTGTTGATACGGCTGATGCAATTAAGCTATTTGAAAAACATAAAATGTATGATAAGAAAAAGCTTTTTGAGTATAGACGTGTTTCCAAAGCAAATATATATTCTCTAGATGGATTTGAGGATTACTATTATGGCTATATGCCGGCTTCAACAGGAATATTAAAATATTTCAGCCTTCAGCGGTATGATAAAGGATTTGTGATAAATATTCCCAATAAAAAAACACCGGATGTATTGGAAAAATTTGTACCAAGTCCAAAGCTGTTTAATACACTTCAAGAAGCAAGTGAGTGGGGCAGAATGGTAGATGTAGATACAGTTGGTGCTCTTAATGATGTTATATGTCATGGAGGTGTTACTGAACTTATCTTAGTGCAGGAAGCTCTTCAGGAGAAAAAGATAGCAGAGATAGCTCAGGGTATAGCAGAGGATCACAGTAAAAAATTTGTTATGATTGCGGGACCTTCATCGTCAGGCAAGACATCATTTTCACATCGTCTGTCAATACAGCTTAGAACATTTGGTTTGAAACCACATCCGATTTCTTTGGACAATTATTTCAAAGACAGAAAAGATACACCTAAGGATGAAAATGGCGATTATGATTTTGAATGTCTTGAAGCAATTGATATAGAACAATTCAATAAAGATATGACACAACTTCTTAATGGTGAGCGTGTAGAGATTCCTACATTCAATTTTCTTAAGGGTTCAAGAGAATATAAGGGCGATTATATGCAGCTTGAAGAGGATGATATACTTGTTATAGAGGGAATACATGGACTTAATGACAAATTGTCATATACTCTTCCAAAAGAAAGTAAGTTTAAAATATATATAAGTGCACTTACACAGCTCAATATTGATGAACACAATCGTATATCAACTACAGATGGAAGACTTATCAGAAGAATGGTGCGTGATGCAAGAACGAGAGGTGCTTCTGCTGCAAGAACGATAGCGATGTGGTCTTCGGTAAGAAGAGGAGAAGACAAATATATATTCCCATTTCAGGAAGAAGCAGACGTTATGTTTAATTCAGCATTTATTTATGAACTTGCTGCCCTTAAACCCTTTGCTGAATCAATACTTTTTGGCATACCAAAAGATGCACCGGAATATGTAGAGGCAAAAAGACTTCTTAAATTTCTTGACTATTTTATTGGAATAAGTACAGAAGACATACCAAAAAATTCTCTTATGAGGGAATTTGTAGGCGGAAGTATATTTAAAGTATAAAAAGGCAATGCTGATGTATTGGCTGCGTAAGAATTGCTAAACTGGAAAAATATAGAGAGAGGAAAGATACAATGGCTAAAATAATTGATGGAAAGAAAATATCAACACAGATAAAAGATGAACTTAAAGAAAAAGTTGCAAAACTTAAAGAGCAGGGGGTAGAAGTATCCCTTGCTGTAATTCAGGTTGGAAATAATCCTGCATCAACAGTATATGTAGGCAATAAAAAGAAGGCATGTGAATATGTAGGAATTAAATCTCTTGCATATGAATTACCTGAGAAAACTACAGAAAAGGAACTCCTAGAACTTATAGAATCGCTTAATGAAAGAAAAGATGTCAATGGAATACTTGTACAGCTTCCTCTTCCTTCACATATTGATGAAGACAAGGTTATAAAGACTATAGCTCCTTCCAAAGATGTAGATGGTTTCCATCCTCAGAGTGTAGGTGCGTTAAGCATAGGACAGCCGGGATTTGTATCTTGTACACCTGCCGGAATTATACAACTTTTAAAAAGATCAGACATAGAAATTGATGGCAAAGAGTGTGTAATAATCGGTAGAAGCAACATTGTTGGAAAACCTATGGCAATGCTTCTTCTTAGAGAGAATGGAACAGTTACGGTTTGTCATTCACATACACCTGATCTAAAGGCAGTTGCCAAAAGAGCAGATATACTTGTAGTTGCCATAGGAAAATCAAAGTTTGTAGGTGCCGACTATGTAAAAGAGGGTGCCGCAGTAATTGACGTTGGAATGGACAGAGATGAGAATGGAAAGTTGTGTGGGGATGTTGATTTTGATGCAGTTAAGGATATAGCCGGTGCCATAACACCTGTTCCCGGCGGTGTTGGACCTATGACTATAGCAATGCTTATGAATAACTGTGTAGAATCAGCGGTCAGAGATATGAAATAAAACAAAAACCGGCTAATAGCAGATGCATAATATAGTAATAGATAATATTGAATAGAATGGAGTTTAATGTGAATATTTATTTTGTTTCGCTTGGATGTGACAAAAATCTGGTTGACAGTGAAATGATGATAACAGATTTGAGAAAATCAGGTTATATACTTACAGATGATGCATCCGAAGCTGATATAATTGTTGTTAATACATGTTGTTTTATAGGAGATGCAAAAGAAGAAAGTATTAACTCGCTTCTTGAGCTTGCCGCATATAAAGAAGACAGATGTAAACTGCTTGTTGCAACGGGGTGTCTTGCCCAGCGTTATCATGAAGAGATAAAGACAGAAATTCCGGAGGTAGACCTTATCGTTGGTACTATGGGATATGAGGATCTGGCGTATAAGATAGATGAGGCGTTGAAAGCAAATAATGTTGTTGAAAGTCTTAAAGACGTAAATTATCTTCCAACACCGCTTACAGACAGGGATAGTATGTCGGGAGGCTACTATGCATATCTTAAGATTGCAGAAGGCTGTGATAAATGCTGTACGTATTGTGTAATACCTAAAGTAAGGGGAAAGTACAGAAGTGTTCCGATGGACAACCTCATTGCACAGGCAGAACATCTAGTACAAAACGGTGCAAAAGAACTTATTCTTGTTGCCCAGGAGACAACGCTTTACGGTAAAGATCTATATGGCAGTAAGAGCCTGCCAGAGCTTCTTAAAAGACTGTCTGATATTGAAGAACTTAGATGGATAAGAATACTTTACTGCTATCCGGAGGAGATAACAGATGAGCTTATAGAAGCTATAGCCGGACTGCCTAAGGTATGTAATTATCTTGATATACCTATTCAGCATGGTTCAGACAATATTCTTAAAAAGATGGGAAGATGGACAGATCAGAAAGAAATTATCAATATAGTTGATAAACTGAGAGAAAGAATACCAGATATTGCTCTTCGCACAACCCTTATAACAGGTTTTCCGGGAGAAACAGAAGAAGATTTTGAAGAACTCAAGGCATTTGTAGAAAAGATGCGGTTTGACAGACTGGGAGTATTTACTTATTCACAGGAAGAAGATACACTTGCTGCTGAAATGGAGGATCAGATTCCGGAAGATATCAAAGAAGCAAGACGTGATGAGATAATGAAAATACAGCAGAAGATATCGTTTGAAAAGAGTGAGGAACATATCGGAGAAGATATGGATGTGATGATAGAAGGAAGTCTTCCAGATGAAGGCGTGTTTATCGCACGAACATATATGGATGCACCGGATGTTGATGGTTATGTATTTATCAGATCAGACTGGCATCTTGAATCAGGTGACTTTGTAAAGGTTGAAATAACCGGAGCAAAAGAGTATGATTTAATAGGTGAGATAATCGAATAAAATAAAATGGATGAAAGGTAAGGGATAAAAAGATGAATTTACCAAATAAGATAACGATGTTCAGAGTATTTATGATTCCGTTTTTTGTATTTTTTATGTTGAATGATTTTGTTCCATATACAAAATACATTGCGCTTGGAATATTTATAGTTGCAAGTCTTTCAGATACATTGGATGGTTATATTGCAAGAAAATATAATCTTGTATCTAACTTTGGAAAATTTATGGACCCGCTTGCAGATAAACTCCTTGTAAGTTCTGCTCTTATCTGCTTTATATCAAGCCCGGACAGCAAAATGCCTGTATGGGGTGTTATTGTTATAATAAGCAGAGAATTTATAATAAGCGGTTTCAGACTTGTAGCATCAGATGCCGGTGTAGTTCTTGCAGCAAGCTGGTGGGGAAAGATCAAGACAGTTGTTCAGATGCTTATGTCTGTACTTCTTATACTTGATCTCAGTGGTGATGTAATGTATATAATTGATATGGTATTTATATATGCAGCTATAGCACTTACAGTTATTTCTCTTATTGATTATCTTGTAAAGAACTGGCATGTAATGGATGACGGAGCTATGTAGCCGGAAAGGAAATGTTAAATGACACTTGCAGAAGAAGTAGTACATTTATTGAAAGAGAAAAAACTTCATATATCTACAGCCGAATCATGTACCGGTGGAATGATAGCTTCAGGTATAGTAGATGTATCAGGTGCATCAGATGTATTTGAAGAAGGATACGTGACATATTCCAACAGAGTCAAGATGAAGTTATTGGGTGTAAAGAAATCAACACTTGATAAATATACTGTAGTAAGCCATGAAACAGCAAAAGAGATGGCAGTTGGAACATTTAAAGCCACAGGGTCGGATATTACGGTATCTGTTACAGGATATGCAGGACCATACGATGGTGATGATGGAACACCGGCTGGAACGGTCTACATTGGTTCATATTACAATGGTATAGCAGTATCAAAGTATTATCATTTTTCTGGTGACAGGCAGCAGGTAAGAAAGCAGGCGGTCATGAAAGCATATGAGCTTGTATTAGAGAGGTTAGAGGAAGATTGAAAGATATAGTAGTTATAGGCGGTGGTGCCGCCGGCATGATGGCGGCTGTTGCAGCGGCTGATATGGGGGCAGAAGTAACTTTATTTGAAAAAAATGAAAAACTTGGAAAAAAGGTATACATAACAGGAAAAGGAAGATGCAACGTTACCAATGACAGTGATGTAGAAAATCTTTTGAGAAATGTTATATCAAATCCAAAGTTTCTTTACAGTGCATTTTATACATTTGACAGCAGCAGAGTTATATCATTTCTTGAAGATGAAGGTCTTAGATTAAAGACAGAGAGGGGCAACAGGGTATTTCCTGTGTCGGATAAATCTTCAGATGTGATTCGCACACTGCAAAACAGCATGAAGAAAAGAAAGGTTAAGATTGTATACCATGCTGAAGTTAAAGATGTCAGAACTGAAGAGGGCGAAGTAAAAGGAATAAATGTTGTTATAGACAAAAAAGATAAAGAATTTGTAAAAGCTGACAAGGTGATAATTGCAACAGGTGGATGCTCATATCCTTCTACGGGTTCTACAGGCGATGGATATGAAATAGCGGTAAAAAACGGGCACAGGCTTAAGGCGTGTACACCGTCACTTGTTCCATTTAATATAAAAGAGGATTTTGCAAAGGAGCTTCAGGGATTATCTCTTAGAAACGTCAGGTTAAAGCTTACAGATGGAAAGAAAATTCTATATGAGGAACTTGGAGAAATGCTTTTTACCCACTTTGGAATAAGCGGACCACTTGTACTTACTGCAAGCTGTTTTGCATCCGGAAGGAATTTGTCTGATATGAAGATATCGATAGATTTAAAACCGGCACTGAACGAAAAACACCTTGATGAGAGAATACTTAGAGATTTTAGTGAATGCAAGAACAGCATGTTTAAAAACAGCCTTGGAAAACTTCTTCCGGGAAAAATGATAAAAGTTATTGTAGAACTTTCAGGTATAGCTCCTGAAAAAAAGGTCAACGAGATAACAAGAGAAGAAAGAGAAAAATTAGTACATCTTCTTAAAAATCTGGAGCTTACCCCTGAAAGTCTTCGTGGATTTAATGAAGCGATAATAACAAAAGGTGGTGTTTCGGTAAAAGATATCAATCCTGCAACAATGGAATCAAAAATTGTTAAAGGAATGTATTTTGCCGGTGAAACAATTGATCTTGATGCAGTTACAGGTGGATATAACCTGCAGATAGCGTGGTCAACAGGTTATCTTGCCGGAATGTCTGCGGCGTGTGAATGAGGTATCTCTTTGGCATCCTGATCAGAATAAAAATTAAAGAATGTAAATAAGGAGAAGTAAATATGCATAATATAGCGATAGACGGACCTGCAGGAGCAGGAAAAAGTACAATAGCAAAAAAAGTTGCAAAAGAATTAGGTTTTATTTATGTTGATACAGGGGCAATGTATCGTGCAATAGCACTCTATTTTATAAGAAATGGCATTAAGTCAGATGAGAAAGAAAGAATAGAATCTGTATGTGACAATATTCAGGTATCAATAGAGTATAAGAATGGAGAGCAGCAGGTTCTTCTCAATGGAGAAAATGTCAATGCATTTATCCGTACAGAAGAAGTAAGTATGATGACATCTGACACATCAAAATATCCTGTAGTGCGTGAAAAGCTTTTAAGTCTGCAAAGAGAGCTTGCATCAAAGAAGAATGTCATAATGG
>CAZFFA010000125.1:0-8123 GCA_964517955.1 uncultured Jutongia sp.
TGCAGCTTTACCCCATTTACCAGTCTTAATATCATATGATATAACAGTATCTGACAGCTTTGTTTCTAAAGTAAATCTGTCAAGATTAAGGTCTTCAATTCCACCCATAAAATATACTTTTCCATTGTAAACGGCCATTGATTTACCTGATAGATCCTCATCAAGTTCTTCCGGCTCTGTAATGATAGATGTTGTTCCTTTATTGATATCATACTTAACCAATACATACATATTGTGATAAGTGCCATCTACATAACCTGACACCCACAATGCTTTGTTGTCATAATATAAAGATGATGAACACTGTAATTCACAATTGCTAAGTTCATACTGATTGAGCTTGTCTGCCAGTAAATCGGCTGTCAATGTAGTAAGTGGTGTAACTACACCGGTTGCAATGTCATATTTACATATAGATCCAAACTGCATCATATAAACATTTGTACCGTCTGTAGCCATATATGGCATACTTCCATCATATGTTGTGCTTGCATCAGCCACTTTATCAAGCTTTTTGGCTGTATTCACGATACTGTATACAGATGAAGCAGTTCCTTTCTTTGAGTTCGTAAGTGAAACTTCAACAGTTTTATATATGTACTCTTTTGCATCTATTTTTACACATGTATCATCCCATGATACAATCTTATTATCGGCTAAGTTTGTACCATTTAATGCAATCGTACCTTTATCTTTGCCAAAATTATAACCTTTTAAGACTATCTTTGAATCAGATGATACATCTATTTTACGGATTACAGGCTCATAAGAATCAAGCTTTGAAAGATCAAGAACTCCACCTGTTTTACATTTATTCTTCCATGAGTTATTCTTTCTTACACATGAATAGAGCTTTGAGAATATCTCCTTAGGTGAATCTCCATCACTATATAACTGTCCAATTGCTCCTGTTACAGTTGGTGTTGCCATAGATGTTCCTGAATAAAAGTCATACTTTCCAAACTCTGATGAATCTGTATTTTCTTTGCTTATAGCAAAATCATCCATATAAAAGCAGCACTTATTGGAATTGCTTATATCAATTGTAAATGTAAGTTTACCGCCTACTACACCTGACTTTATGTCATTAGCTGATACTAATACCTGCTGCATATGTGTCCACATGTTGTCAGATGGTGCCATACCACGCATACTTGCCAAACTGTCTTCACTATTCTCATCAGAATATGTCGTATTATTGGCTGCATTGTATTTTTCTAACACATTTGATATAGTCATTGGATTTTCGACTTCTATCTTAGAATTATTACCGTCAGTGCTTACAGATTTATTGTAGCCATCAGGACCACCGACATATAACATATAGCTTGCATAAATGTCTGTTTTGCTCATTCCGGTCTTATATGGAATAGATATTGTATATCTTTCGCCCTTCTTTGCACCTGAGAAATCAAACATAGTAGACTTTCCGCTATTGCCAAAGTATCTGTCTGAGCTTATTTTCTTTACCTTGTCAGTAACATCCTTAGCATTCTTGTCCTCGTCAGCAGACTTAACATTTTCTAAATCCTCATCCTTTACACCGCTTAGATCCTGAACTTTTACAGTTATTGATTTTATTGTATCTGATGAGAATTTTTCTCCATCATAATAACTGCTTAAAAGCTTTTCTTTCTGCTCATCTGTATAAATACTTGGATTAAGACAGTCATATGATACCGATGACAAAATATCTGTTCCCGGTGCAGCAATATCTACAGATTCTGCACCATAGTTTGAAAATGATGCCATACCGTCATTTTCTGTAGATGCACCTACTACGATATTGTTGTCACCATAATCAGAACCAGGATATGAATCTGTCTTATCCATATTTGTTGATTCATTTCCTGCTGCAATGACAGATATTATTCCTTCTGAATTTGCTACGCCAAGAACCTCTGCAAAAAGTCTTGATTCCAATCCGCCACCCCATGAATTATTGACAGCAACGACATTTGTTCCAAGTTTCTTAGCCTTTAAAAGATAATAGTACGCTCCAACAGAACCAAATACATCTCCTGCTCCTGATTCTGATAAAAATTTTAAAGGCATAATCTTAACATTGTTCTTCTGGCATACACCTGCTATTCCCTTTTTATTGTTGGCACGTGCAACCATTATACCTGTACAGTGTGTTCCATGACCATTGTCATCCATTGGGTCATCATCCATATTTATAAAATCATATCCATGATCACCGGCTAACTGGCTGCTCTTATATGGATTATTCCATATAGAATCTTTTAAATCTTCATGATTGTAATCAACACCAGTATCAACAATTGCAATTACAGCCTCTTTTTCAGACTTATCTGCCTTGTTCCATACACTCTCAGGATTAATATCCGTATCTTCTGTTCCATTGTTCTGCTTCTTGTTGTCAAGTGTCCACTGGAAATCAGAATATGTATCATCAGTTATGCTTTCAATCTGAACTTTATAATTTGGCTCTGCATACAATACATTTTTATCTTTGTTTAATTTACTTATCAGTTCCTGTGTTGATAATTTATCTGAATGGATCTTCTGCACATAAAATCCATTTTCAGCACTTTTTGAAATATTTTTCAAGCCATTTTTGTTTAATGTTTTGTCGGAAAAGTCATAACCACCTTTCACTGTAAAATCACTGCCAAGGCTTTTGGAATATTTCTTAGCATTTTTTAGGGAATTGATTTTCTGGCTTTTCTTATATACAACAATAACATCCCCCTCAACATATTTTTTATCAGCTTTTTTCTTTGAGTTTGAAATTCCGTTTGATAAAGAATTAAGCTTATTACTGCCTAATTTTTCTTTAACAGCTTTGTTCACACTCTGCTGATTTACATTTGCATGGACAATCTCTGCATTGCCTATGCCGCTTGTCATACCGCATACCATTGAGGCAGACAAGAGTAAGGATAATATTTTCTTTTTCATATTTACCTCCATATCCTCCAATAAAATTTATTATTTCTTTGCATTAAGTAACAGTCCGCATATCATTTATAGTTGAATTGCTGAACTATTACTCCACATATAAATTTTACAATGTAATGACGAATAAAACAATTAAGATTATTTTAAGATTTTCAAAACCCCTGCTTCATAACAAAGCAGGGGCTTCATATAACCTAATTATTCATTTTTATTCCCATAACATTTTTCAATGTCTTCAAATATATAAGCTAAAACCGGAGACATTCCTACAAATTCACATCCATATAATGTCTTTCCATCTTCTCTCTTTGAACGTCTTATTATTCTAACGACACAGTTAAGACAATCGTTTTCATTTTCAAATTCTAGACGTGAATTGAAATAATATCCTATAGGAAGAACACTCTCTGTAATAAATGCAAGACCTGACATAGATATATCAACTACATCTATCGGTGCATTTATATTACTAACATGAACATTATCCTGTTTGAACACGGATGATACTTCAAGATGCATCTGAACCTTTGTTCTTTTGCTTTTCCTCTGTTCTACCATACCTTCTCCCCCTTTTGTCTAGTTAAGAATTTCCTGAAGTATCTGATTAACCATACCGGGATCAGCTTTACCCTGCATAGCCTTCATAGTCTGTCCAACAAGGAATCCGATAGCTTTCTTCTTACCACTCTTGTAATCTTCTACCGACTGTGGATTGTCTGCTACAATTTTTTCAATTGTACTTCTAAGAGCTCCGTCATCTGATACTGTCTTAAGACCATTTTCTTCTACATACTTCTCAGGATCTATATCATCTGCAAATATCTTTTCAAATACTTCTTTTGCAACTAAACTGTTGATTTCTCTTGCCTCTGTCATATTTATAAGCTTAGCAAGATTTTCAGGAGAGAACTTAAGCTGTTCAGGCTCCATCTCATTCTCTTTCATAAGACGCATTGTCTCAACCATAAGCCAGTTAGAAACCTTCTTCGGATTGTTACATATGGCAGTTGTTGCCTCGAAAAGATCTGCAAGATGCTTGTTGCCTGTAAGTATTTCAGCATCATACTCAGGAATACTGTATTCTTCTTTATAACGCTTAAGCTTTTCATCTCTAAATTCAGGCTGTCTTGATCTGATCTCTTCAAGCCATTCATCGCTTATAATGATTGGTACAAGATCAGGCTCTGGGAAATATCTATAATCCTGTGCATCCTCTTTTGAACGCATGGCATAGGAGTATTCCTTGGTATCATCCCATCTACTTGTCTCCTGGATAACCTTCTCACCAGATTCAATAAGGTCGATCTGTCTTTCAGTTTCTCCTGCAATTGCACGCGCTATAGCCTTAAATGAATTAAGGTTTTTCATCTCTGTACGTGTTCCAAATTCTTTTGCGCCAACTTCTCTTATTGAAAGATTGACATCGGCTCTCATTGAACCCTCCTGAAGTTTACAGTCGGAAGCACCGAGATACTGAACGATAAGTCTGAGCTTTGCAAGATATGCTATAACCTCTTCTGCTGAACGCATATCAGGTTCTGATACTATCTCGATAAGAGGAACACCTGAACGGTTAAAGTCAACAAGTGAGCTTTCTCCCCATTCGTCATGGACAAGCTTTCCTGCATCCTCTTCCATATGGATCTCATGTATGCCAATGCTCTTTTCTGTACCATCCTCAAGCTTTATATCAACGTGACCATTGCGGCATATTGGCTGGTATAACTGTGATATCTGATAGTTCTGTGGATTGTCAGGATAGAAGTAGTTCTTACGATCAAATTTGCAGTTCTGTGTAATTGTACAATTAGTAGCAAGACCTACTGCGATTGCATGTTCTACTACTTTTTTATTGAGTACAGGTAATGATCCCGGCATACCTGTACACACAGGGCATGTATGTGCATTAGGTGCACCACCAAATTCAGTCGAACAAGAACAGAAAATCTTAGTCTTTGTAGCAAGCTCGACATGGACTTCAAGACCTATGACTGTTTCATACTGTTTCATACTTTTACCTCATTTCTTCTATGAATTATATTTACAGAATAAATGTATAATGCAGCTTTTTCGCAAAATACGTATACCTTATATACATCTTTCCCTTAAACGATTGGGCTGTGTTTATATTCTCTTGTCTGCTCAAATGAATAAGCTGCACGTATAATATTCTTTTCTTTGTTGCAGTCACCGATAAGCTGTAAGCCTATTGGAAGACCCTTGCTGTCTGTTCCACAAGGAACGGAAATTCCCGGAAGACCTGCAAGATTTACGGAAATTGTATATATATCACCCAGATACATCTTAAGCGGATCACTTAAACTTTCACCAAGCTTAGGTGCTGTAGTTGGAGCTGCCGGTCCGAGGATAACATCATATTTTGCAAATGCCTCATCAAAAGCTTTCTTTATAAGTGCCTTTGTTTTAAGAGCTTTAAGATAGTATGCATCATAGTAACCTGAACTTAATACGAATGAGCCAAGCATTATTCTTCTCTTAACTTCCGGACCAAATCCTTCAGAACGTGACTTCTTGTACATATTGTGAAGTCCATCGTATTCTGCCGCACGATGACCATATTTTACTCCATCGAAACGTGCGAGGTTAGAGCTTGCTTCCGCACACGCTATTACATAATAAGCAGGTATAGCATATTCCACAAGACTAAGATCAAATTCTTCTACAACCGCACCTTTTTCTTCAAGAACTTTTGCTGCTGCAAGAATTGAATCCTTAACTTCACTGTCAAGACCTTCACCAAAGTAATCTCTTGGTATACCAATCTTCATACCTTTTACATCATCTACAAGTGCAGATGTAAAATCATAATCATCTCTTTTTACTGAAGTTGAATCCTTTTCATCATGTGATGCTATTATCTCTAAAATAGTTGCACAATCTGTAACATCCTTTGCAATTGGTCCAATCTGATCAAGTGATGAACCATAAGCAATAAGACCATAACGTGATACAGTACCGTATGTTGGCTTAATACCTGTAACTCCACAGAATGAGCTAGGCTGTCTGATAGATCCGCCTGTATCTGAACCAAGCGCATAAAAACATTCTTCTGCGGCAACTGCTGCACATGAACCACCTGATGAACCTCCCGGAACATGCTCTGTATTCCATGGATTCTTTGTCTCTCCATAAGCAGAAGTCTCTGTTGTACTTCCCATGGCAAATTCATCCATATTGGTCTTACCTATTATAACTGCTCCCGCCTTTTCAAGATTGATAACAGCCTCTGATGTAAATGTAGGCTTGAAGTTCTCAAGTATCTTCGAACTACATGTTGTGAGCATTCCCTTTGTGCACATATTATCTTTGATCGCAACAGGAACACCGGCGATAGGGCTGTCAAGCTCACCTGCATCAATTAACTTCTGAACTTCCTCTGCACGCTTAAGTGCACCTTCTCTATCTACTGTTACAAAAGCATTTACTTTATCTTCATTCTTATCAATAGCATCAAGTGCTGCTTTTGTCGCTTCTACTACAGTTACTTCTTTATTTTTAATCTTCCTGCCCAGCTCAACGGCTGTAAGATTCATTAAAGACATAATCTTCCTCCATTTCTAAAATTTACCCATTGTCAGTCACACCCTGCAGTGTAAAATGTAACATTTATCCGACAATAGTCTTTGGAACTACAAAGCTGTCATCTTTTTCTTCCGGTGCATTGGCAAGCGTCATCTCTCTGCCATCACCATTCTTAACAACATCTTCCCTGAAAACATTATTGGTTGGGAATACATGTGACATAGGCTCAACATCAGATGTATCAAGTTCATTAAGCTTATCTATATAATCAAGCATTTCGCCCATATCCTTCTTTGCCTGCTCTTTTTCTTCATCATTCAATTCAAGCTTTGCAAGAATTCCAACATATTCAATAGTTTCATCAGAAATTATATTCGCCATATTTTACCTCCATATAATGAAATTAAGTTTCCTATAATGTAAAAAGTCCCGAGAGATATAATATCTCCCGGGACGGATTATCTTATCCAAAAAGTCCCTTGAAGAAATTAGTTATTCCCTCAAAAATATTTGAGAAAAAACCACCTACTTTATCTAAAAGACCGTCTGTATTAACGTTGCTAAGATCAATTCCTTTATCTTTAAGCTTATTATAAATCTCTGATGCCTGCTGTGTTATTGAATCTACGTCTATATCAGCCTTTGACACCTTCATCATCATATCTGTAAGCTTATCTACATCATCATCTGAAAGATCAAGTCCGAGTGCATTGGCAGATGCCTCTATTGCATCTCTTATGTCTTCCTCTGATGAAAGCTGATCTTCAAATATCTTTTTCTTGGCTGCTGCAACAAGCTCTGATACTTTCTCTGGATCACCTACACTGTCAGCAACTTCTGCTGTTGTTACAAGTTCATCTGTTGCGGTATCCATAGTTTCCTCTGATATATCTTCACCGGTCATTACTGAATATGCCTTCATCGCACCCACAAGTGCCGATGTACCTGATATCTTAAATGGACCTGCTACATCAACCTTAGCATCTGACAATCCGGCTGTAACAAGCGCATTACAATACATTCCTGAAGTACAATATCCAATGTTCTTCGTTGATACCGTAACACCGCTTCCTTTTTCAGTCTTTACTATCTTAACTGATGACAAAGCTCTTGTTCCAATAACAGAACTGTCAAGATAACTTCCAAGATAATCATGTTCATCTTTATTGGTTATCTCAATTGTCTTGTAATCGCCAAGTTCACTTTCTGAAACGCCAAGCTCTTTAAGTACCGTTGCCTTTTCATCTTTCTTAAGATCGGCACCAAATGCTATATATTTATCATATTTCGTATCAAGTGCAGCATCTGCCGAAACATTTACAGATGAAAAACCTGCTGCACCTACCGCAAGGCTTAAGCTTAAAACAGCAGCTAAAACCTTACCCATTCCTTTTCTCATATAATTCCTCCATTCCGCAGTTAAATGCGGCGGCTAATTATGCTTTGCCATTTTTAATTCTGTCCATAGCCTTCTTTGTATTCTCAAGGCTGCCAAATGCTGTCAGACGGAAGTATCCTTCACCACTTGGACCAAATCCTGAACCAGGAGTACCAACAATATTGAGTTCTTCAAGAAGGTAATCAAAGAAATCCCATGAAGTCATCTTTTCAGGAGTCTTGAGCCAGATATATGGAGCATCTACACCGCCATATAC
>CAZFFA010000126.1:0-8122 GCA_964517955.1 uncultured Jutongia sp.
AAATATTTAGTTGCTGCAAGCCTTTTTGCCTGCGAGAAGTATCATACCACAAACGCACACCAAAAGTCAAGATTTTTTGAAAAATAGTGTTGTCAAATCGGCAATTTTTTGAGCGGTCAGAATTTGTCGAATTAGTAAGCGACATCAAGAGGAAGGGGATTCCTCGACAGGCTCGGAATGACATTTCTTTCTCCAAAAGAGCAGTGCTTATTGACCTGATTTTCCTTGTACTGAGACCGCTGCTCATCCACGCCCTAAGAGTTGGAAATCCTCCAAATCTTGGGGTTTCGCTGCAATTGGGCTGGTAGATATGTGGATTCGAATTTCCCAGAAACCTTTATTTTTTTACCAGATAACGCTTTTTAAAACAATAATACTCTATACTGTTCAAAATGGAATAGTATGTATTGTTGATTTGCTTTAAAATAGCGTTTATAATATAAGTGAAAAATTGGTGGTGATATTATGTTCAGAATTGCAATTTGTGATGATGAGAGAGAATTTGGAAATAAGCTTAGTGAAGAAGTAAAAACAATATGCAATAAAAACAGCATAGAGTATAAGTCGGATATTTATTCTGACGGATTATCGTTAATGGATAACTATGAAAAATATCATTTAATTCTTCTTGACATTGAAATGCCTTTAATTGACGGGATATCTGTTGCTGAATACCTTAATAATAAACGGACAAATGATATTCCATATGTCATATTCGTTACCGGACGGGATAATCTTGTTTTCAAGGCATTGAAAAGCTATCCTTATTCATTTATAAGAAAAACAGATATTGAAAACGGGTTAAGTGATTGTATTGTAAAAGTATATAATAGAATTCAGTCGGTAAACAATACGATAACGATTCATTCCGGCAGAAGCGATATTATTATAAATACAGATGAAATCATATACCTTGAAAAGAACAAGAATTATGTTGTTTATCATACTGTAAATCAAGATTACACTGTTCGAAGTACAATTGATCAGGAATACCAAAAACTTAAAGGATATGGATTTCTGCGTTCACATATTGGATTTGTCGTTAATAACGAGTATATTGTTAGCTTGTCAGCCGATAAGATTAAGTTAAAAAAAGATGTTTTTATTCCGATTAACAAGAAATATAAAAACGTTAGAGAAGATTATTTCAAATGGTTAGGTGAAAAGTATGTATGATTATGTATTTGAATTAGGGGTAAACCTTTTTCAGTCATTTATGTTTATTGGATTCTTATACTTGTTTTTTGAGCCAAAGTATCAAAAAGCCAAAAACATTATACTGTTTTTGGTATTTGTTATTTTGAATTTTGCGATGCTTACCTATTTTACATATAATCCTCCGTATCTTTTTTTAATAGATTCACTTTTAGTAGTTTGTCTATTTGAGATATACTCACTAACGTGTCTAAAAGGTAATACTATTTTGAGAGTTACAACGCCCTTTGTAATGTTTCTTATAAATACTGCGATTACATACGGATTTATGTATTTAACCAGCTTTTTCACAGGATTGACTCTTGAGAATATTGCACTTCAATCAAGTTTATATAGATATATTTGTGTTATATTAGTTAACCTTACAAATTTTGTTGTGTATTTGATTTTGCTCAAATTCAGTAAAAAGTCATATAACTTAAACAACCCATCCAATATTTTCGCTTTCATCGGAATCCCTACCTTGGCTATGGCGATTGTTTATATGACCACTTATGTTCTGATACTTACTGATTATCAAACGAATATACTCCCTTACACCATTGCGATTTGCGTCAGTATGATGATAATTGCTGCAGTTGTTTGGTATATGATTTCTAAAATCAGCAGAGATAATGATATTAAAATGGAGCTTAAACTATCTGAACTCAGAGCGGATATGTATGAAAAAAACATTATCAGCAGCAACAAGCAAATTGAAGAAATGTCGAAAATAAAGCACGATACCGCCAATCAGATCGCAAGCATAAATCAATTGATAGTGAACAAAAATTATGATGAAGCACATAATGTTTGCATAGAACTCATTGAAAGAATGAAGGCTGTTTATACACCGATAAACACAAATAATTCTGTTTTAAATGCTGTAATAAATGTTGAAAATGAAAAGGCGACAAAAAGCTGTGTCAGTTTTAAAGCCGAGATAAAAGATGAAATGATTGAATTTAAAAACAATACCGATTTGATTTCATTGATAGGAAATCTGTGTGATAATGCGATTGAATATCTGTCAACGTGTTCTGAGTCTATCAAATATATGGAGTTAAGTATTACCCGTCATAACGATTATTATATAATATCCTGTAAAAACAGAATTGATTCATCAGTGTTGGCTGATAATCCTAATTTACAGACTTCAAAGTCGGATAATACTAAACACGGAAAGGGGTTATCTATCATAAACGATGTTGTAAATAAATACAATGGAAATCTGAGTTTTCAGGAAAATAACGGCTGGTTTATTGTGAATTTGATTTTGGAAAGAACAATTTTACCAGAAAACGCTTAATTTTTACCAGTTTAATCTTATTCTATTATAAACTGCTATTCTAATAGCGAGGGGATGTGGAATGTTACATTCATTAGCTAAACGAATAGCAGTTTTTTTAATTGAAAATACTGATGAATATTCCTTGGATATTTATACATATGGATTAGAGCTTCTTATTTCTTCTATAAAGTAAGCGAGTTATCTTGCGGTACCGCATCAACTAATTTCTGTTGCCAACCGAAGGAGCCAAAAAATCTAAAAAAAGTAATCAAAAAGAAATAGAATACAAGTTACAATAAATTTAAAAGAGAAAAGAAAGATGAAAAAATTTCTAATTAAAAGTTTATCGTTATTATTGGTGTGTGTAATTATAATGTCAATTTGTATTTGTAATGCATTTGCCTTGTCAGCTGGACCTAAAGGTAGCAATAAAACTTATAATACTACAACGTATTTTATGATTGATGGTACTTTATATGAGGCACCACAATCAAAGTATTCATATAATAGTGGGTACACTTATAACTCATCTAATAGTAAGTATTATTTGCTTGATTGCTGCGGTGTAACATCCAAAAACTCTTCGGGTTCAGCTAGAAGATTCTATGTTCGTGCAACTACTACAAAGAGGTCTAGTAAGGCATCTGTATATTCAAGTAATCCATTTAATTCAGCTGGTTCTAACATTTTGTATACAGGTACTGGAAAAATCACTTGTAAAGTGGAAGCAAATGCAGGTTTTCCTTTAGGTTCAAATACTAATTCTGTTACAGGAACAAATTCATATTGTGAATCTATTGTTTCGTTTTTGTATAATGGAAAAACACAGTTAGCTGGAACAATTACATGCTATAAAGCAAAAACTTCGGGAACTGTCTATGTAAATGTTGAAGCATATTAAATTTTAAGGTGTTATCTGAAACGATAACACCTTTTCGCAATAAGGAGAAAATTATGAAAAAAATACTGATTGCAATACTTGTTTTTATTTTTGTAAGTATGTGGGGATGTAGTTGTGATAATCATAAAAATCCAAGTAAAAAGGCAGAAAAAACTTCAAACACAATAAGTGAATCCAAAATTAGAAGTAAAAAAATAATTAAATGGCAAGAACCGAAGGCTTCTGATATCCGTACCGATTCTGTTACATGGGATGCATCCGGTGGAATGAACTATGAGCTTGACGAGGAAAAGGCAATGATTTACAGCGGTAAAGAAGTTTCAATGCGGTTTGATCTTAGCTTGGGAACCTCAGAAAAGGTCGGGATGAGTGTTTATCTTTATATTAACGGAGTTTTTGTTCCGTTTTCTTTAAGAGAATTTGAAGACGGAAATTTTGAAGTGCCTTTGACCAGTGAAAGCCCAACAAGTGATTATCATCAGTTGGTTTTTAACCCAAATAAAAACACAGAGAAAGATAAGCGTTTCTTTATAGCTAAATTCAAGCCTAATATGTTTAATAAGGGAGAGACGGTTTATCCGATGATTATAGGAAATGTCAATAATACATTTATTCCGTCAAATATGAGTAATATAAGTACCCTTGCTACTTCAGCTTTCGCTGTCTATCCTCCATCGTTGAAGATTAAAGCGGATAAAACAAAGCCTAACAAAACTGACAAAAAGTTTTACACTAAAGTTATGGGTAAGGATTTTAACGAAGAAAACGATTCAAATGTTGTTAATATTAATTTGATTTCAAGTAAAAGCACCAATAAAAACTATGTTAAAATGAAGCGCGGGAAAAAGCTGAAACTGACTGCTCAGGCATACACAAAAAGGGATGATTACGGCGAGTATGATGATAGAAAAATTATTCTTAGCGTTATCGTTAATGATAAACCCGTAAAGGTGTTTGATAAAAGTGCATATCTGGAACTTGCTGTGAATAAAAACAAATATTATAATCGGGATTTCCGGCTTGATACAAGTAAGCTTAAAAAGATAAACAGAGTGCAAATAACTTCATGCCAATTCGGAACAGAGGACGAGGGGAACACTTTTCTTATGACAAGCGATGTTTTTTATGTTGAGGTGTATAATTAATGGCTAAAATTGAAATAAAAAGCATAAGTAAAAGCTATGGTAAAAAGATTGTTCTCAATAACCTGAGTTTAAAGCTTGATACGGGTGTATATGGTTTGTTAGGACCTAACGGAGCGGGAAAGACGACGCTTATAAGCATAATAGTTAATATACTTAAAGCAGATAAAGGAGAAGTGTTTTTTGACGGTTGCCCAATTTGCAGGCTCGGGAAGTCATACTACAATAGCGTCGGATATCTTCCGCAGTATCCAAGATTCTATTCTAATTATACAGCGCAGGAGTTTCTTGAGTATATAGCGGTTATCAAAGGATTAAAAAAACGTGAGAGTAAAAAGAGAATTGATGAGTTGTTTGAATTTGTAAATTTACAGGACGACAGGAAAAATAAAATAGGGGCATATTCGGGAGGAATGCGTCAAAGACTTGGCATAGCTCAAGCACTGCTTAACAATCCAAAGTTGTTGATACTTGATGAGCCAACAGCCGGACTTGACCCCAAGGAACGTATACGATTCCGAAATCTAATCTCAAGAGTAAGCGAGGATAAGATTGTTATTCTTGCTACTCATATTGTACAGGATATTGAATCAATAGCTAAACAGGTGGTTTTAATAAACAATGGAAAAATTGTATGTAACGACTCACCTGAAAAGCTGATTGATTGTGTAAAGGATAAGGTTTGGCAGTTTAAAATTCCGGCGAATAAAATTGAAAGCTGTCTTTCAAAATATGTAGTTAGTAATGCAATTTTTGATAACGATGGTTTTATGATTAAAACGGTAGGAGAAAAACCGAATGATAATGCGACTTTAGCTACCGCTACCTTAGATGAGGTGTATCTTAACTATGTTGAAGGCGGTGCGGTATTATGATACCTTTGAAATGTGAATTGAAAAAGCTCTCAAAAAATCGTCTTATATTTGTTATTATAGCTGTTTTTGTTTTGCTTGACATTTTTAATATTTACAGGAATTATAACATGGACAACGGTGTGCCAACTGGTGTTTCACGAGCGAACTGTGAAATTCGAAAGAAGCTTAACGGTAGTATTACAGAGCAAAAGAAAAAACGCGTCAATTTAGAAATAAGCAACTTGTCAAAGCTAATAAACAGTAAATATAAGAATCAAAAAAAGCCTGACAATAGATTTTTAAGCGGATATGCATTCTGGGATCTGCAATTGTGGCAGAAGTATCAGAACTACTTTGAACGAGCTGAGGATTATTCAGATAACTTGGCAAATAATCTTGAAACAGCAAATCAAAATATTGGGTATTATAAGGACAAAAACACTTTTTATAAAAACGAAAATGAATTGTATTTTAACTTGTATTCAGGCAGAATGATTACAGAGGTTTTTGATACAGATAGTTTGCCTGACTATTTTGGATACAGCTTTTCTTCAATCTTAATTGTAATAGTATTGTTAATTGGAGTAATTCCATGCTTTTGCGGAGAGTTTGAATGTGACATGAATATCGTTTTAAACACTTCGGTATTGGGAGGAAGAAAAACTATTATTGCAAAGCTTATTTCGATAATAATATTCACGATAACAGTATCAGTTTTGTTTTTTTTAGTGGATTTTGTTTCATTTCTTATTTTTGACGGAATAGACGGATTATCAGCCCCCTTATATTCTGTTCAGGGGTATGAAAACACACCTGTTAATTTATCCGTTAAGGAGTTTATTGCTTTAATAGCTTTATTTAAGACAATTGGGATGCTTGTTATTTCAATGATATTCTCCTTGTTATCAAGACTATTTAAAAAATCGATTGTTCCATTTCTGTGCGGCTTCTCGGCATTCTTTTTGCTAATAATATCAAAAGCATTTTTGACAGACAAAATCGGCAGAGCCGTTAATACTTTTAATCCAATTGCTCTTTTAACCGCTAATAACTTATTTGTGAAATTTGACGTACTAATGGTTGTTTTTCGCCCTGTGTTCGTATGGACAGAGGTATTGTTTGCGGGGCTTACAGTTTTGGTTTTGTTGTTTTCGGTTACAATGATGCTTCCTTTAGATTTCAAGGTGAGGTTAAAGAAATGATAAAAACAGAATTCAAAAAGATTTTTATTAAGAATAAAATGATTGTCTTGTTTTTGACGGTTATAGTTTTTAGCATTTTTACTCAGTTCAACGCAAATACATATAAAAGCTTTACATTTGACAGCGAGCAGGATTTTTATATGAGTTGTATGGAAAAGCTTTATGGGAAATCAGACAGCAATAAGCTGAAAAGTATTGAAAAAATAAAATATGATTATAATAAAGCTAAATTAAGCAAGAAGTCTTCTGACCTTTCTACAATGGGCGCCGTTGTTGAAAAGCTTTCGTCCTGCGAGAAATATGTTAAACAAAACCCTGAGCGTCACTTTTTTATTGACTATACGGGCTGGACTCAAGTGTTCCAGACATTTGGTTTCGATTTTTTGATTTTGTTATTTGTACTTCCTCTTTCAGTGAGTTCCGTGATGATTGAGTTTAATGCAGATATGACAGTTATTAATTCTGTGAGTAAAAAAGGAAGAAGTATAGGTGCTGCCAGTAAACTTTTTGTTGTACTGATATCAACATTTCTATTGGTATTATTGGTTGCGTTCATTCATATTGTTATATATTCTGAAAAATATGATTTAACAGGCTGGGACTTTCCTCTTGAAAGCTTAAAGGCGTATTCAGGTTCGACAAAAGAATTATCTATTGGTGCAGCCTACTTGACATCTGTTGCAATCAAAGCTTTTGGATCTTGGTCTTTTGCGGTCTTTACTATGTTTTTTACGAGTCTGTTCAAAAAAGCGGTACCGTCGATGGCTGTTTCGGTTTCAACTGTACTTGCACCAATGTATATTTTTAATTCCGCACTCGAAGGACAGATTAGGTTTTTCCTTCCTTTACCCATTGGTGCTATCATCTCAACCGGTTATTTGAGAGGAACGGAAAAGGTTGAGTTTTCTGACAGTTATTTATTTAGAGAAATCGGTGTCGTTGATATGGCTTTAATTTTTGGAGCCTTATTATTTCTATCTGCTTTGATGATGATTTTTATTTCCAGAAGATTAAGCGGGAGAGTACTAAGATTGAAACTCCGTAAAAAAAGTGTTCTGTTTGCAATGTGTATAATTACTACTGTTTTCAGCTCTTGCGGCGCGGAAGATTTTACAGAAAAACCTTCTCAATACGTTATAAGCGATTTAGATACAGTCACATCAAAAAATGATGGAGAGGAAATAAAGTTGAATGAGATTCCGACAGATAAACCCTGTGAACTTGGTTTTGTCAGCGGAGCGTACGCCTACGCAAAATCAGATAAAACTATATTCAAAATTAATCTAAAGACTTTAGAAAAAACAGAGCTTTTGAGCGTAGGAAAAAACATAGACAAAACAGCATTCCTCGGATTGGAGGATTTAGTTCCTGATTTATCAGTATTATCAATTGATACAACCTCCGAAAGTTTATCAAATCTTGTAGGCGGTCACAAGGATAATCTTTATTTTTCTTCTCTTAACGGAATTGTGGAATACAATACAAAATCAGGAACAATAAGAAAAGTATTAAATGATTATTAATGCTGTGAAATAATA
>CAZFFA010000127.1:0-8011 GCA_964517955.1 uncultured Jutongia sp.
CAAGCATAGTCATGACATCATCTTTAAGACCTGCATAATTCATAGTAATAAATGTATTGATTGATGCAAAAGATGATGTATTCTTCCAGTATGAATCATATCTTTTTCTATTCAATGCCATAGATACAGAATTAGGATTGTACATATGAAGCCCATCTATAAGATAACCATTATACCATGCCTTCATAGTGTCAAAATCCATATCGTATTTTTTACAAAGTTCTTTTACTTCTTCTTCTGTAAAACCAAAATATTGAGTAATAGGATAAGAACATAACATTGTATATTCTTCAAAATTATTAAGGGCGGACTCGTCTTTAATCTTTTTTATAGGCAGTATTCCAGTAATATATCCCAACGCCAAAAATGATTTTGATTCTTCTGACTTAAATAATGAATGAAGGAACTGAAGATATTTGTGTACAAGTTCTTTATCGTCACTGTTTCTTATGACACAGTCCCACTCATCAATAATGATTATAAATTGAATGTCGGTTATGTCATAAATTTCCTGTATTAATAAATATAAATCTTCATTATAATCTAATGATTCCCCATAATCTTTTTTTAGATCTTTGCATATGCGCTCTTTAATTGATTCGACTAAGTCTTCCTTGTGAAAATCCCATACAGAAGAAATGTCAAGATGAATAACATTGTATTTATTCATATATTTTCTATAATCTTTGTTCTTCGCAATCTCTGTGTCATCAAAAAGATTTGAAGAGTCACATCCAAGACTATAATACGCATCTATCATTCCGGCTGCATGTGATTTGCCAAAACGTCTTGCATGGCTCACCGCCAGACATTTATTTTCTGTCGATATTTTTAAATTCAACTGCTCCAGCAGACATGTTTTGTCTACATAAATCATACTATTTCTAGCCTGTGTAAAACTCTTATTGTTTGGATTGAAATATACTCCCATATTGTCACCTCATCTCATATTATACAATATATACATTTTCATTATCTTTAGTATATTTTGTTTCATATATAATGTCAATCAAACAATCTTATGGCTGAACTGTTACTATAAACAAAACTTGCGCAATTTTGCTGTTGGATGTTGCAAAGCGGAGTTCTTAGGCATGACCATCTGAAAGAGGTTTTTTACACTTTTGTGTTTTGGGCAGATTTTTTTATCAGATCAAGCTGTTTTTTTCTCTCCTGCACCCACTGTAACGTCAAAAAACGTTCTCCGAGATACTCACCTCTGTATTCACTGATGGCTTTTTTGTTCCCTTTCAACATCTGGTATAGGTCACAATCCACGATCTGTGTATTGATATATTTGGTCTGCCCCCTTGTGAGGATAAGGTCTGATGCCCCTGCTTCGTCCAGTATCTTTTTTAATCTTGACATGGTTGTCCAGTAAATATTGTCACTGGAATATCCGTTCCAGAGATTTTCAATGGCATCTTTCTTTAGAAGACCGGTTTCGCCCCTGTCAATCAAAAGTGCAAGCAGCTCCTCCTGTTTGTTCCGCCCAATCACCACAGGTTTACCATTGACCGATACTGATAGCTCCGGCATAGTACGTATCTGAATTTCTGATTTTGGAACCTTTTGAAAACGCCCTGCTCTCTTTATATGTTTTTCGATGTCCTCACCCAGATATGGCTTTAACAGGTAGCCGATGGCATCCACCCCATATGCCTCAAGTGCATATTGCTCATATGCAGTTACAAAAACTATCTGTATATTTTCATCTATATCTTTAAGACGTCTTGCAAGCTCTATCCCATTCATGCCACGCATTTCTATATCGAGAAAGGCAAGATCTACCGTATGTTTTTCTGCCCATGCAATTGCATCTTTGCCATCACTGAATGTTTCAAGGCTGTCTATCATAGACATTTCCTCTACAGTCAGGCGGAAGTTTGTAAGCTGCAGTTTTTCATCATCTACATAGATTCCATTCATCTAGTCTTCCCCCTCTGTGGTATCTTTATAGTGACCGTCGTTCCCCTGCCGGGCTCGCTCTCAACTGCCAGTGTTCCTCCTGTCATGGTTTCCAGACGGTAACGCACATTTCTTATGCCGACAGATTCTTTTTTGTCCAACATATCAGGTATAAATCCCACACCATCATCTGCAACGGTGATAATTATATTGTCATCTTCTCTCTTTGTATGTAAAAAAACGGTGCCACTCTTTCCATGCTCCACCAGACCATGCTTGATGGCATTTTCCACAACAGGCTGTACTGTCAGTGGCGGTATCTGAAAACTGCTCGTTTCAATCTTTTTTTCAAATGTGATATCCTCTCCAAAACGCATCTGCTCAAGCGTGACATAATCTTCAAGCTATTCCAGTTCAGAGGAAAAATTGATCAATCCATCAACCTCTATTATGTGGATATTTCTACGCAGGTATCTGGAAAAACAGACGAGTGCTTTGTCTGCCATCTTCGGATCAATCTTACAATATGTACTGATAGTCGCAAGTACATTGAAGATGAAATGTGAACGTATCTGGCTCATCATCACCCTGATACGGCTGTCAGTGAGCCTGTGTTCCTTTTCGGCAAGTTCTCTGTTCTGCTGCGCAACCTGTCGTTCCGTCTGTGCAAGTTCCCGGTCTAATTTTGCAATCTGCACCTGCTGCCTGCTGTATTCAAACATAGTATGTACACCCATAATCATGATATAGATTACAAATGTCATGAGTGAGAATAAAAGTCCGGAGGAATTGCCTTTGATATAGAACTCTGCAACATCCGCCAGAATACCTGCCACACAGAGAAATGCAAGTGATATCTGCAGGGACATCTTTTTATCGCCGTCATTTTTCTTACGTTCTTTTACTGCAAGCCCAACAAGTATTGCCGCCCCTGTTCCCATCGAAACATGTGTGGCTTGAATAGTCTCTCTTATGTCATAAATTCCAAACCACTGGAGAAAAAACTGCAACAGGCAGAGTATGGCAATTCCTACTTCGTAGCCACTTATTACCTTGCGTCCCATTTCAGAAAAAGAGTCTTTTGTCCACTGCATGAGCGGTAACATTCCAAGCATGGGCATAGTGATTGTAATGTAATAAATAAGAACGGGCTGTTCATTGTCCATGAATGGTGTAAATCTTGTATCCGTCAGCCGCCAAAGACCAAGCATGACTGAAAATATTCCAAGCACCGCAATTCTTTTTCCCGGACGCTTTTTGATAAAGCTGTAAACAGCCACGCACACAAATACGACTCCCATTAGGATTGCAATACCACCAAGTATAATCTGTGGCAGATCTTTTGCAAGACGGCTGCGATATATAGCAAGCGGTGAGCCGATGATGAATGTCACTTTCCTGTCTCTGAAGCTCTTATAGACAGGTGTTATATCCACTTTTACTTCTTTCCCGCTATCTGTCGCATATAGCGGTATCATCACCCAGTTGCTTCCGACAGTTTTTGTAAAACGGTGACTGCCTGAAGGCTTTAAGCTGTATATTTCTTTTCCATCCAGATATACTGTTACATACTGGTGAACGATGTAAAAGGCAAGGCTTGTATCATGCCGTATGGCACCGCCCAATGTGAATGTATATTCCTTTTGGATACCAATCGGAGCATCCTCCCTTGTAATTTCTGTTTCTGTCACATCATCTATTGCTGCAAAACCGGAAGTGCTTCTTGTCCCCGTAATTGATACGTCCTCTGTGCGTGATATGGTCACAAGCAGGATGACAAGTGCAAGAATGGCAATAGATGACAGTGCAATTGAAGAAACTTTTACCATTTTTTTATCTGACATTATGGTATCTCCTTTTAACGGTTGCTATTAGTCAAGTAACTCTGTTTTATCAACAGCCGTCATTATTCGCAGTAATGGTGGCTATTTTCGTTTTCCCTTGAAAATTGTATAGCACAATCCAGCCTAAGAGGATTTCTGTCTGCTCTATTGGACTGTCTTTTACACCACAATACCTCTTCCAGATCCATTTGGTACATAGTCAGCATCTGAACTTTGCCTACGGGAAAAGAATATTTTCCGATCTGACGTGCCCCGTAAATCAGCAATGGCATTCTACCATTTAACATATTTTTCCACTCATATAGCTTTGACGTTATTTTGTTTCATGTGTATGCATTTTCCTCTCTTTAAAACATTTTGATGTGTTTTAATGTATTATATTACATTTTTTGCATACGAATCAATGTGTTTTTCAGCAATAAACTATAGATATTTAATGTCATCAAATAAATATTTTCTTTCTATTCAGACTCCTTTTTCAAATAATTGTTATATTTTATTGTCAAATATCTCTCCTGTTTTGTCAGTGCTATAAAACATCATTCTCAATATCCCTTATCTTCTTAGCTGGAACACCGCCTATCACGCAGTTATCCGGCACATCTTTTGTTACCACAGCTCCGGCTGCAATAACCACGTTATTACCAACTGTCACTCCCGGAAGAATAGTGACATTTCCACCAATCCATACATCATCACCAATCGTAACCGGTTTTCCTATTCCAAGATGCTCTCTGCGCCCTTTTGGGGTAATTGGGTGATTTACAGTTGTAATCAGAGTATTCGGTCCGATCATCACATAATTGCCTATATGAACTGGCATAATGTCAAGTATAGTAACATTATACTTGGTCAAAAACTGATCTCCCACATGAATATTTTTGCCGCTGTCACACATGAATCCGGGACACAGACACACATCACTGCCTACAGAGCCAAAATACTCTTTTATTAATACAGCCTGTTCATCCTCTGTCGCATCCGCATCCTGCATCTTGCGAAGTTCCCGGCAGAATTTGATAGCATTTAGTTTTCTGCCATTTACTCCGGCATCCCAGAAATCATAATAAAGTCCTGCGTCTAATTTTTCTTCTTCAGTCATAATAAGCCTCCTGCTATTTTAATATTTTCCTATCATATTTTTGAAATTTGTTTGATTTTTTGCACAAATCCTGCTAATACAATTGGTACACATATAATCCATGTAATCGGTTCCGTCAGACAAATACCCAAATATCCAATCATTTGTGAAAGCAGGAAAGCTCCTGCAAACTTTCCTATAAGTTCTACTATACTCGCAATCACAGGAAGTTTCTTGTTTCCCAATGCCTGAAGACTGTTTCTCATAATAAGGAGTATGTTAAGCACTACATAAAAGGGAACATTCCAATATAAATACTTCATAGATATTCCGATAACTGCTGCATCTGTAGAGCCAGTAAGTGCATGAATCAGTTCCTGACCGGCAATCAGTACAACCATCAGTACAAGAATACTCCAGATAGTTCCAAGAAAAATGCTGGCTGCAATACCTTTTTTTATGCGTTCCTTTTTTCTGGCACCATAATTCTGTCTGACAAACGTTGCCGCAGATGTACATATAGTGCCAAGAGGAAGCATACACAAATCGTGAAATTTTCTTGCCGCTGTATGTCCGGTAATCGTTGATGTACCAAACGAATTAATACTTCCCTGCAATACGACTGTACCGATATTAGTTAAAACAAGCATCATAGCCATTGAAAATCCCGTAGTTAAAAGTTCAAGTAATATCGTCCAGTCGATAGTAAATTTACGAATGCTTATATGTAGCAATGGACAGTATTTTGCTATATATATGAGCAGGAAAAATACGGAAAATCCCTGTGCTATTACTGTTGCCAATGCAGCTCCCCTTACTCCCATATTAAGCGTTTTTACAAAAATAATGTCAAGTATTACATTTAAAATAGATGCGATAATCAGTGCATACAACGGAATATAACTGTTTCCAATTGCCCGAAGCATTGAGGACAAAAGATTGTATGCAAAAGTAACACAGCAACATAGCATAATAACAGAAATATAGCTTTGGGATAAATCTAAAATATCAACTGGCGTATGCAGCAAACGCAGTAATGGTTTTAAAACCAACAATGAGGCAATCGTCAGAACAACGGTTGTTGCAAAGGACAAGATAATTGAAAAACGTACAGATTTCTGGAAATTATCCTGATCATTTCCACCAAAATATCTTGCAATTATCATGCAAAAACCATTTGACATGCCATTGATGAATCCGATTACCAGACTGTAAATAGATGATGTTGCTCCAACCGCTGCCAGCGCATTGTCTCCTAAAATATGTCCGATCACAGCTACATCTACAACATTATAAAACTGTTGAAACAGATTGCTGATAAAAATGGGAATGGTAAATACAAGCAGTACCCGTATTACTTTACCTTCCGTCATATCCAGAGTGGTTTTTTTGTTCATACCCGTTTTCCCCTAATTTTCAAATAGTGTTTTATCTCAATTTACGATTTTATTTTATATAGAGATAGTCAGCCATTCACTATCATTTCTTAATAATATGAGTGGTATTTTCTAATAAAACATTATATAATTGAAACAGCTTATAAAAAAGGAGCCCTGCTTATGCGTAACAAATATATTGATCTTGCCATTAACAAACTGGGAATTGCTTTTGATTCTCTTGACCTGACCTTCCATCAGATGAATACCGGTGTGCCAGGTGATATCACTTCTTACTGGCCCGGTCCAGATGATGAGGATGTGCTGATATGCGTTTTCAAGGGAAATCAAATACATGAACCATTCCACAGACAGGATTTTTTCTTTATCAACTATGCATATAAAAACAGCTATCAGGCATTATCTGAAAAATATAATAACCTGATAACGATAAATGAGGATGAATGTTATATCGGACAGCCTTATAGTGGTTATGCTCTGCGTGCTGACCGTACCGAAGATGTGGTGATTATTGGTGTTCTCATCCGTAAAGATTCCTTTTTCCGGGAATACCTGCCAACTGTTTATACCGATTCTGCCCTTTTCCGTTTCTTTGTCGAACCACAGACCAATAAATTCTCAGACGAATATATCCATCTGCCTGTTACAAAAGACCATGCCATCCGCACCATCCTTGAGCTTATGGTTGTAGAATACGCTGACAAACAGGAAGATACCCAACGTATATTAAAATCAATGCTCCAGGCACTGTTACTTGAAATCGCACGAAGATACCGGATAGAAAAAAGCGGAACAGATACAAAGACTCTGGCGGAGCAGATTATAGAATATATGGGAGATCATTCGGATGTTGTCAGCTTAAAGGATATTGCAGCACATTTTTCTTATCATCCAAACTATATTTCTACACTTCTACACAAAGAGACCGGCAGAAAATTCACAGAAATTCTGCTTGAGAAAAGAATGGAACGTGCAGTCCTTCTAATGAAAAATACATCTCTTTCACTTGAGGAAATCTCTGCACTTCTCGGTTACAGTAACCACAGTAACTTTTATAAGGCATTCAAAGAGTATTATGGAATGACACCCAGAGAGTATCTGAAATCTATGTCGTAATGTTTTATCTAGAAAATATAAATTAGAAATTACCACTATAGTTATTAATATATAATAGTGACTCCCTGCCAAGAGAATTATATAATCACTTCAGATTCAGAAAGATTCTGAAAAATCATTTCAAACATACGGAGGTAAAAATCAATGAAAAAATTAGCATCTAACACTGTACTTTGTGTCCAGCCACTCCCTCAGACAATCGTTTCCTGCAGAGACAAAGATGGCAAAAACAATGCCTTAGTAGTTGGCTTCGTTGCCAATGCAAGTCTTGATCCGGTTATGGTAATGGTCGGTATCACACCTGCAAGATATTCCCACCACATAGTAAAAGAATCTGGCTGTTTTGTAATCAATTTTCCGAAAAAGAGCTATAAGAAAGAATACGGCTATCTCGGTTCTGCTTCAGGACGAGATGAAGATAAGTTTGCGAAAGCCGATATTAAATGGGAAGATGCAACTTATGTAGATGCGCCAATCCTTACAGACTGTCCGGTAAGCATTGAGTGCAGTGTTGTTGACAGTACTATGCCGGGTACACATGAATTATTCATCGGAAAGGTTGAAGCTATTCATGTAGATGAAGAATATCTGGATGCCAATGGCAATATTCTTTGAATAAATTTCGCTGTACGCTTTTTGATATGTAAGACGCATAAATGATATAA
>CAZFFA010000128.1:0-8011 GCA_964517955.1 uncultured Jutongia sp.
CATTGCCTCTTTTAGTATCTCAGGATCTTTTTTCATATTAGCCTCTACAAGTCTTCTGTATACATAATCATATACTCTGTCAAAATCCTCCCATACCTTATATTTTCTATCAAGAGAAACTCTTAGTTCTACAATTATCTTTTCTGCTTTCATAATATTAGTATGAGCTTTCTGTATGTCTTTTTCCTCAATCCCCTCAAGGGCTATATTACAAAACTTAATTGCTCCATCATAAAGCATAAGTGTAAGTTTAGCAGGCGATGCTGTAGTTATAGAATTTTGCTGATAAAGTTTTGCTGCATTTGCTTTATTATATATTGGCATTTTACTCCTCATTTCCGAGCAAATTTTATAATTATGCAATATAAATTTTTATTTATATTATCATCCAGACTATTTGTCTTTGCTCATAAACAAATATCCTATAGTATTTATCCTAAATAACTTGACAATGCATTCTGCTTTGACTGCATACTTGCCATCGCTTTCTCCATAGCAGTGAACTGTGAATAGTACCTGCTTTCCATTGTAGACAATTTTGTATCCCACTCGGATATATCCTTTTTATATTCATTCAACTGCTTTGTCATCTCTTTATCATTGTAGAACGTAAGAGCACTGCTAAGAGTGCTTGAACGCATCTTTTCCCCAAGCTTGTCATAAAGTTTTGAAAAAAGTCCTGTCATAACTTCTGTAACAGTATTAGGATCTTCTTCTATCATCTTCTTCAGAGTATTGCTTGAATCTGCATAAACACTGTCATCTTCATCACCTTTTATATGAAGAAGTCCATTTTCTTTATAATCTGTTGATGTTGTAATTCCAAGATTTGCAAGAGAGTATTTCTTTCCATTGGATGCTGTAACTGTTCCAAGAAGAGAATTTCTCATAGTAGATACAAGACCTTCAACGGTTGAGTCTCTTCTAAGAAGAGATCCTTTTATCTTCTCGTTCCACTGATCTATCTCATCATCAGACATAGCCTTTTTCTGATCATCAGTAAGCACCTCATACCCACTTGACGATGATGCATTATAGTTTGTATTTAATTCTGAAAGTATAGAATTATACTCTGTAATAAAATCCTTAATTGAATCATATATGCTTGAAGCATCACTAGTTACCGATATATTTACTGTATCATCACCAGTAACTGCAAGAAGTGATAAATTAACTCCTCCTATAGATATATCTGTTGTATCACTTTCAAGATTTGCACCATTATACTCAATAATAGAATTAGAAGCTGCTGTTACAACCATTCCCGTAGATGTATCCCCCTCTGCAACAGCCTTTCCATCAATTTCACCAAGACCAAGTGACTTTAACGGACTGCCTGATGAGGAAATATTCTCCATCTTATCTTTATAGTTTGTAACCGCTGATGTTATACTTGTTTCTCTATCAGCTTTAGATGCAACTATACTTTCGCCTGTAGCTGTATCTATAAGTCCGTTTTCTACAGCATCATTGATTTTATCCTGATATGTGCTATCTTTTATATCATCTTTTACCTTTTTATCAATAAGATTATTAACTTTTGAAATATACTCAGCAGAACTATATTCATTGATTTTAGTTTCTGATATTCCAGAATCAATAAGAGCCTGACGACCTGTTGCAGTTACATTTCCATCATTATCAAAATACTGTGATTTATATTCATTAGTTTTTTGTTCTTTATAATACTTCGCAACCTTTGCTTTAGCTGATGAATCGGCTAATTTTACAAGCTTTTCAACAGCATTATCAATTCTTTCTTTTTTATCCTCCTCGCTCTCATCTTCCTGATGTATCTGTAACGCATTCATAACAGAATTAAGAGTATTTTTCTGACCTCCTGTTAAATTATCATAATATACTGAATCCTTTAAGTCCTTAACTACATTTTTCTGATCATCCGTCAAATCACCTGCTGTTATAGTAAAATTATTGTCTGCACCGCTTTTCTTCGAACTTATAAATATTCTTCCCTGCTTTGTATCAAAACTTGCATTAAGACCTGCGCTTTTACATGCCGATAAGAAATCGTCAATTGTTGTTTCTTCATCAACATCAAGTGATACATTCTTATCACCTGATGTAATTCTTATCTGTGTTCCGACATTAAAGTCTTCACCAATTGTTCCATCACCAAGATCTATAAGCTTTGTTGTCTTGCTAACATCAGAGCCATCAAATGCTTTTACTTTTCCACTTGTTACATACTGTGCTGATGCCAAAGCCTTTACCTTGATTTTATATGTACCACTTGCAGCATTGTTATCAGCAGTTGCTTTAACCTTTGTTGAATCTGAGGAATTAGCTGTTTTTACGTTGTAACCCGACTGCATCTTCATCTTACTAAGTGAAGTCTTGTAAAAGCTGTAAAGCTTTGTGTTGAGAGAAGACCATATTTCCTGCTTCCATTCAAGCTTCTGTTTTTTATTTTCAATCTTTGTCTTTTTTGTCTTCTGGGCTGACATAAGGGCTGCAACTATTGACTCTGTATCAAGCCCAGAAATCATACCTGTCATTCTTATTCCCATATTATCCCTCATTTCTGCGCACGTTTTTTACACATAACGAGTTTGTGTCAAGTGCGCACAGACACAAATTCATGTGTGAAAAATCTTTCGTATATGGATTTTCCACACTATCACTCCATTCACATACTATAATTTCTTGTCAACTATTATGCCAGCCCGCTCCCATATTTTCTGTAAAGCTTCAAGAGATTCTTCCGGTGGCACTTCTCTTATAAGTTCTTTTGTCTCATCATCATACACCTTGATAGTAATTCTCCTTGTTGGCTCATCATAGGCATATTCACAACGTGTACGATGTTCTTTTATCTTGGAGTTAATATCAGCAAATGCAGATTCTATCGTAGCCTGTGTAGGCTGCTTTACACTATTTTCATCATTTTTGTTCTGGTTTTCGGAATCCTTTCCTACATTGCCATTAACAGTGTCTGCTTTGCTTTTATTCACTTTTTCCACGCCGTTCGCTTCCGCCCCGGACGTGACAACGGGATTTTTTATTATTTCGATATCCATATTTACACCTCCGTGTGTTTATAAACCAAAAACTACATTAACTATAGATTATATCGTCACAATATCTGAATTTATTTACTATTTGAGCTAAACAGATTTTTAAGAGCGTTAACATCTACAGCTTCACCTGCTGCCTTTTTATTTTCATCCTGTATCTGCATATATATTTCTTTACGATATATCGGTACAGATTTAGGCGCATTTATTCCTATCTTTATCTGGTCTCCCTTTATCTCAAGTATTGTTACTTCTATATCATTGCCAATAATTATTGACTGATTTATCTTTCTTGCCAGTGCTAACATATACAGCCTCCTATCCAATATTTATTTTTTACCAAGTATCTTGTGTTTTATCTGATACTTATCATTTTCAACTATTATCTGCATTCCCTTTCTATTGTCAGAATTAATAATAAGCGGTGCTTTCATATTAACAGAAGTTTCTTTTATATCATTTGGAATAGTTGCAAGAAGCAGTACAACCATATTTTCTGGTGTAATGCCTCCAAGAGGAGCAAGAAGTTCATCCTCTACAACAGGATTATATTCTTTATCCACATTAAATGGATTAACAACAGGAAATGCAAGATTTTTCTCTTCAACAGACTGCAGCCATGAAAAGAATGGCCTTTCTTCTGCATCTATATCATACAGTATTGTGAAATCCTTATATTCCTCAAATCCTGGGATTCCATTGTCAAAATGAATTATCTTTTCATCACCTATATCAATTGTTCCAAAATATTTTGTATTTATTTTCATATTATCCCTCCATATGTATAATTTATCCAAAAAGCTGACACATGTAATTTTCCTATCTGTATCCTTAAAAAGGCAATGCCAGCGCATTGCCTTTTTATAGCTGAGTTATTACGCAGCATTATATATGACAGATTTTATATAGAATTTTTACTATTACCTGCTTTTAAATATAATTCAACAATGTATTGCCAAGTATCTTTGATGTTGCTGATAAAGACGCCTGATAAAGATTGTTTGCCTGTGTAAGATTTATGAATACATCCTCAAAGTTTACATCTTCATTGCCTGAAAGTTTCTCTTCTGTATCTGTCTGCTCATCAAGAAGCTTGTCATAGGTAAGCTCTGAACGGTTGTACTTTGCACCAAGTTCTGATACTGCAACACTTATCATCTGCTGTGCATTATCAACCATTGTAAGACCTTTGCCAAATGCCTGTGTCATAATAGTACCACGAAGTTCCTTTTCATCTGTAAGAACTTTTTTCAGACTGTTAAGTGTATTTATCTCATCTTCATCAGATGTATTGGCTATCATCTTGTCAACTTCGCTTATTCGTGATTCTATATCAGTTACTGCCTGAATTGTCTGTTCTATATAATCAATTGTTCTGTAAATATTGGTACTTATAGCATCTCTTGCCTGTGTATTGACAGTAATAGTCTGGCTGTAGTTGACTTCGTAATTTATGTTCTGGTCTGAAGGGTCTGTGTATTCTATGACCTCATTTTCTATAGAATCATAACGTATACATTCAAAATACATCTCAGGACGTATATCATTCTTTTCAAACTCATTCTTACAGTAGTCAACTGTTATACCCGCCTGCTTCTGCTGAATATCAGCATAAACATTTGATCCCATAAGAATCTCACCTGTATCGTATAAATATACAACATCATCCTCACCAATCTCATAAGCATTGGCATCTGTTGACTTTCTTATATTGTCCTCATCTATTTCAAGTTCTTCCATCTGTTTTTCATTTGAATCTTTGTCTACATAAGAAAGCTGTATCTTTATTGCACTATCTATCGCCTTGTCTGATTCCTGCTGAAATGGTGTATTGGACAAGTTGTCATATGCAAGATTCATACGATATACAGAATTTGTAGTAGCTGCCTGTGATACATATCCCTGACCGTCAGTAATAGATGAATCATATTTTGCACCACCAGTGACAACTGATACATTGCTAAGATCAGTATAGTTAAGATTTTCTCTTATCTGATATGAAAGTGTATCTGTATCTTTTGGAAATATCAGAGAAGTATCTGTTCTGTATCCGGTAAAAACATATCTTCCTGAATAGTCTGTATTGGCCTCATCTGCAAATATCGAATTTACATACTGTTTAAGTGTTGACAATACAGAATCTCTGTCATCAGCCTTAAGATAATCATTGGCACCCTGATTAAGATATGATTTCATATTGGTCAATGTGGAAGAAATGTTAGACATAGCACTTTCAGTAGTGTCCATCCAGTCCATCGCATCCTGAACATTTTTCTCTGCATACTGTGTAAGCTGTGAATATGTAGTTCTAAGCTTTAACGAACGTACTGCAACAGTAGGATCATCTGAAGGACGCTGAATCTTTTTCTGCGTTGTATACTGCTGCTCATATTTATTTAACATTGTCTTAGAATTTGATATATGATTTCTTGAATTATTAGAAATCATAGAATTCGTAACTCTCATATAAAAACCTCCAATGTACATTACTGTTTACAACTGTATTGGTGTTATGATCAATACCAATGTGTAAAAAGCCCCTTCGGGGCATAGTCACCACAAATATATGTATTTGTGAGCTCGCTCGCAATACAATATATTGTGTGTGACTGGTGCAAAGCACCTTTTTTACACATTGCCTAATTTATAACAGCCTCAGCATTAACTATTCACATTTTATAATTTCTTTATACACCAGTTGAATTGATAAGCTTATCAAGTACCTGATTCATTATATTTATAACCTGATACTGCGCATTCAGCAAATTTTGTGAAATTATAAGATTCTGAGCTTCCTCATCCTCATCAACACCTGCTGTTGAAAGTCTTCTGTTGTCTACTGCATTTACAATGTTCTGTGCATTTTCCGCAGATGATGATGCTTTTGAAGAATCAACTCCGACTGTAGCAGTCATTACCTGAAGAAATGATGATGGAGTACCCTGTTTAAACATTGTAGTATCCTTCTGAAGTGCAGCGAGCAATTCAAGATTGCCGCCTTCTGATACACCAGTCTTACTATTTGGGTCCAATGATGCACATGCAAATAATGTTCCATCATTCACTATATCTGTATTGGCTGCGTATAATAATGCTGTCATGCTGTAGTATGATGTTTTTTCACCGGCATTTGTAGTTGATTTGAACGAGAATACATTCTCATCATTTTCTGCAATATATATTTTCTCAACAAAATTTCCCTGTTCGTCAAAAAGATTATAATAACCTTCTTCACCTTCCACCTCAACGCTCTGATAATTATCTGTATATTCTGATGCTGTATCTTCTGTAAACACCTTACAGCCATTCAGATAATAATATCCATCTGTTGAACTTCTAAGGAATTCGTTCATATCAAGCTGACTGCCTGTTGTAATATCCTTTGCCATAAATAAATCTTTTCCAAGATTTCCATTCATATCATAGCCCTTGTTCTGGAGCTGATTAAAATTAGCTGAAAAAGTTCTGATCAGTTCATTTAACTGAGACATATAATAAGGAATTCCTCTATAAGGTATATCATCACCTACATTGGCAACAGGTTTCTCGTCAATTACCGAATCAATACTTGATATGTCCACTGACGACAATTGATTCTTTAATGCAAATGTATAAGTATATGTACCATCAGCCGCAATCTTTACATCAAATGATGTATATTCATATCTGTAATTTCCTATAGAGAGTATACCCTTGCTCTCCGGTATATTTAACTTTGATAAATCCGAAGCACTGAAACTGCTTGAAGCATCGGTTGTAAGCGTTATAGTTGATGCTCCGTCATATTCATCATTGCTTTCCGAATATTCTTTTATAGTTGCTTTGAACGCTTCTGAATTATTGCCATCTCTTATTTCAAGAAGTGCCTGAAGTCTTCCTCCAAGCTTTGTATTGCGCATGGCAAAATCCTCTCCACCTTCCCAGACAAGTTTGTAAAGACCATCTGCATCACACTGATTGTCTTTTGTATCCAATGCCTGAACACTTATAGTATGTGTTTCATATGTGTCAACGAGTATTCCTCCACCAAGAGTAACTATATACTGGTTTACACCATTGCCGTCTGCTGGCGGTTTTTCCGTAACATCTATATCTGCAAGCAATGATAATTCATCTAAAAGCTGTGCTCTCTGATCTCTAAGATCATTGGCTGCTGTTCCATATACTTCAAGAGTATTGATCTGCTTTGTTATAGAAGCAATCTGTCTTGCATATGAATTGATTTCAGATACTGTTGTAGCAATATGTGTATTTATATCTGACTGCATCTGTTTTAAATTGCTGGCAGTCTCATATGCATACTTTGTAAATGTCTCTGCATATCCACCTGCTTCTGCTCTGATAGTCTTACTTGTAGGATCTGTTGTAAGGTTAGTCAGAGATTTAAAAAATCTGTCAAATGTATTGGACAATCCGCCACTGTCAGAATCGTTTGTATAAAGATAATCTTCTATACTTTTCATATAATATGTTGCAGCATCATAATAACCAAGTGTTGTACTGCTTTTTCTATATTTATAATCGTAATATTCATCTCTGCTGCTCTTTATCTCGTTGACTTCAACACCGGAGCCAAGCATTCCATACGTCGTTCCTAGAGATAACGCCTCCTTAGCAGACTGAACAGCAGTCTGTTTTGAGTATCCTTTCGTCTTAACATTGGCTACATTATGTGCGGTTGTATTAAGTACAGTATTATATGTTGACATTCCGGAAGTAGCTATATTTAATCCAAAAAATGTTGATGGCATATTAATTCCTCCAAATCATCTTATCCAAGTCTCTCCACAAGATATTCTAACATCTGGTCAACTGTGTTTATATATCTTGAAGCAGCGTTGTATGCATGTTGATATGTAAGAAGAGTTGTTAGTTCTTCATCTGTATACACTCCTGATACCTGCTGCCTTTTATTTTCTATGCTGTCTGTAAGGTCAGTCTGTTTTTCAACCATCCCCTCCCAGATATTGTCCTGA
>CAZFFA010000129.1:0-7991 GCA_964517955.1 uncultured Jutongia sp.
AGTATTCAAAGGTTACAATATATTACAGTCAGGGCAAGAGTGGAATAACAATTCCAAACCTTGTCAACAGCACAGTTGACGATGCTATGACACAGCTTCAGAATTTAGGACTTTCCGTATCCGGAAAGGATGAAGAATACAGTGATACAGTTGAAAAGGGAAGAGTATGTGGTACTGATCCCGTTGTAGGTTCAAGTGTAAAAGAGGGCAGTTCAGTAAGAATTATAGTAAGTAAGGGTCCGGAAAGTGAAACGACAACAATGCCAAATATAGTCGGTCTTAAGGAGTCGGTTGCACTTGAAAAGCTCGCTGACAAAGGTCTCGAGGGCAATACAAATAAGGTTTCTTACATTTATTCTTCAAAATATGCCAAGGGTCTTGTTGTAAGCCAGTCTGTAAAAGCCGGTGCAAAAGTCAATATAGGAACAGTTGTAGACTATACTGTAAGCATGGGACCTGAAGCAACGAAGGAACCTGAACCAGAGCCAACAAAAGAGCCGAATTATAGCTATGAGGGCTCATTTACAGCAAGTGGAAATCCATTTGATTACGAGGATGAGAAGCCGGCTGTTATAAAAATTGTACTGACTCAGGATGGAGTAACAAAAACAGTATGGTCAGATACACTGTCATATGATGATTTCCCAAGAAAATTCAACATAACCGGATGGAGTGACAGCAATGGTACAGCCGTAATTTACAAGAATGATGTATCTACAGGTTATTCATACAATGTTGACTTTAAAAAGGTAGCAGAATAATGCAGGGAAAGATTATAAGAGGAATAGCCGGATTTTATTATGTTCATGTACCGGACAGAGGTATTATAGAATGTAAGGCGAAGGGAATATTCAGAAATAAAAAAGTCAAACCACTTGTTGGTGACAATGTTGAACTTGAAATATTGGACGAAGATGGGGGTACGGGCAATATTGTAAAAATACTTCCACGTAAAAACTGCATAATACGTCCGGCAGTAGCCAATGTAGATCAGGCAGTTGTAATATTTGCGGCATCGTTTCCAAAGCCAAATCTTAATCTGCTGGATAGGTTTTTACTTATGATGCAGACACAGAATGTGCCTACAGTTATCTGTATAAATAAGATTGATGATATAGAGGAAGAGGAAATTGAGAAAATAGCTGATAATTATAAAAAAAGCGGATGTAAAGTTTACAAAACAAGTACAGTTACCGGTGAGGGAATAAAAGAATTTGGAGAATGTCTGAAAGATAAGACATCAGTTCTTGCAGGACCTTCAGGTGTTGGAAAGTCATCAGTTATGAATTGTCTGTTTCCTGAAGCAGATATGGCTACTGGTGAGATAAGTGAAAAGATTAAGCGTGGAAAGCATACTACAAGACATTCAGAGCTTTTCAATGTTGCAGACAATGTATATCTTATGGATACACCGGGATTTACATCGCTTAGCCTTCCAGGTCTGGAGAAAGAGGAGCTTAAAGACTATTATCCGGAATTTGATGAGTTTCGTGATCAATGCAGATTTTTGGGGTGTGTACATATACACGAACCGGATTGTGCAGTAAAAGATGCATTAAATGAGAATGAAATATCACAAAGCAGATATGACAACTATAAGCAGTTTTACGAAGAATTAAGTCAAAAGAAAAAATACTAGATTATGCCTGTGTATCAGATCAGGTTAAAGAAAGGGCATGTTTTATGAAAGAATTAGCACCATCAATACTTGCAGCGGATTTTAATCATCTCGGAGAGGATATTCGTAAAGTAGAGGATGAGGAAGTTAAATATTTGCATCTTGATGTTATGGACGGAAAGTTTGTTCCATCTATATCATTTGGAATGCCTCTTATATCATCGATAAGAAAAAAATCAAACATGTTTTTTGATATTCATCTTATGATAGAAGAACCTATAAGATATATAAAAGAATTTGTTGATGCAGGGGCTGATGGGATAACCGTTCATGCAGAGGCGTGTTCTGATATCAGAAAAACAATAGCAGAGATAAAAAAATATGATGTTAAGGCTGCTGTGTCAATAAATCCGGGGACATCGGTTGATGCAATAGAAGATATACTTGATGAAGTTGACATGGTGCTTGTTATGAGTGTTAATCCGGGTTTTGGTGGCCAGAAATTCATAGAAGAAACATTGGACAAAGTTAAAAAGCTTGATGAAATAAAAAAGAAAAAAGCCCTGAAATATTTAATTGAGATAGATGGTGGAATTAATGCTGATAACATATTGAATGTATTAAATCATGGTGTAGATATAGCTGTAGCAGGAACAGCGGTGTTTGGAGGGGATATTACAGAAAATCTTAGAAAATTAAAGGGGGTTATATCAAATGCTTCTTGAAAATATAACATTAGGAAGAGTGGTTGAGATATATATAGACAGAGAGGGGTACCGCTATCGACTGACAAGTAAAGTTGAAGATGTTGATGAAAAAAGAATGTGCGTCACTCTTATAGCATCCAACAACAAAGTATTTGCATTTAAACCCAGTGACAAAATCAGAATCGTATATCGTGATGCAGAGCAGATGTGGGAATGGGACAATGTAAAGGCAGGAATGGTAAAATTCGATGGCGTTCTTGTACATTACTTTGACATAACCAACAAAGGAAGATCATTTAACAGACGTAATGCATACAGGATAAATCTTGGCGATGAAATACTTATAGGATATTATGATGTACCTGAAAGCGAAGCTAAATCATCTGAGGTACCTATGGAAGAAGATGATGAAAATAAGGAAGTTTATGGGTATGTTAAACCTGAAATTATACAGGGCATAGTCAAGGACGTAAGTGCTACCGGGGTAGGTATATGTACAAACACAGTTTTTAATAAGGATGATTCATTCTTCTTTGAGATTCCATCCCCATATGGTGGATTAAAAATGAAGGCTCAGGTAGTAAGAAGTATAGAACTTAGAGCAACCAACAACAGGTACAGCATATATTATGGCTGTGTTCTTACTCAGGCAGATAAAAAACTTATCAAGTATATATATGATATTCAGAGAGAGCAGTTAAAAAAGCAAAAAGAAAAAGAGATTGACGAAGAGCTGAGAAGAAAAAGATTTAATGAGAGAAAAGAATAGGATAAAATAGATGTTTTACATTATATTTGAATCTATTGAGTGAAAGGCAAAGTTTAGATATGAGAACATTGATATTTAGCGGAGGTCATATTGATACTGAGTTCGCAAAAGAATATCTTGCCAAAAAAAAATTTGACATGGTAATATGTGCAGATTCAGGTCTTAATGCCGCATATAAGCTTGGAGTAAAAGTTGACTGCATAATGGGGGATTTTGATTCAGTTTCCAGTGATATTGTAGAACTGTATAGAAATGACAGGGTTGAAGCTTCAAAAGGAGTGAAATTTGTAAAATTTCCTCCTAAAAAAGACTTAACAGATACGGATATTGTACTTGAATATGTGATAAGCCTGAATCCCGATGAGATAGTTATTCTAGGTGCAACAGGTGGAAGAATGGATCATTTTCTTGCCAATGTCAATATCCTTATGAAACCACTGAGAAATGGAATAAAATCATATATAATAGATAAATACAATAAGATATATCTTATCGATTCAGAAGAAACAATAGAAAGAAAGAATCTGTGGGGAAAGTATATCTCATTTCAGCCATTGACTGAAAAGGTAAAAAATGTATGGCTCAAAGGCTTTAAGTATACACTTGCTGGAAAAGAGCTGACAATTGGCGAGAGTCTTACTATAAGCAATGAGATGGCAGACAGCGAGAGTGAGGCTGTAGTCAGTTTTGATAGTGGTGTGCTTATCGTAATAGAGTCTCATGATTAAGTATAGTAACGGTTATTAAGGTGGCTGGTCATTGGATTGGCTGCTTTTTGTTTTTGCAGGAAAATGTTTTTAGGAGAAATATGGATATAAATAAAATAAAGATTACCTGTCCTGATAATGGGATAGAGGAAAAAATAAAAAGAAACTGGGATAAGGTTGCAAAGCCTTTGGACGGACTTGGTGTATTTGAAAAGCTTCTTGCAAGGATAGGTGCTGTAAATGGTACCGAAGATATTGATATATCTAAGAAAATTGTAATTGTTATGTGCGCCGATAATGGTGTTGTCAAAGAAGGGATAAGTCAGTCCGGACAGGAGGTGACAGCTGCAGTTACAAGAAATCTTGGTATACACAATACATCTGTATGTAAGATGGCAGAAGCTGTCCATGCAGATATACTTCCTGTTGACATCGGTATCAATTCTGATGAGATTTTTAGAGGGGTGCGGTGCAGCAAGGTAAGAAAGGGTACAGGAAACTTTGCAAAAGAACCTGCTATGACAGAAAAAGATGCCCTTGCAGCTATAAATACTGGCATAAGCATAGTAAAAGAATGTAAAGAAAAAGGATATAAGTTAATCGGAACAGGCGAAATGGGAATTGGCAATACAACCACAAGCAGTGCTATGGCGGCCGCATTTCTTAATAAAACGGCTTCTTTTACAACTGGGAGAGGTGCAGGTCTTGATGATAGAGGCCTCGCTAAGAAAATCAGTATAATAGATGATGCAATAGAAAAATATGAGTTGAGAAATGCTGACACTATGAAGATACTCACATCTGTCGGCGGACTAGACATCGCCGGATTGTGTGGAGTATTTATAGGTGGCGCAGTATATCATATACCGGTTGTTGTAGATGGAGTGATAAGTGCAGTTGCAGCACTGACAGCAGAGAGATTATGTCCTGGTACAAAGGAATATATGATCCCTTCCCATAAAGGGAAAGAACCGGCGGCAATACTTCTTATGGATAAACTTGGACTTACACCGGTTATTGATGCAGAACTTGCTCTTGGAGAGGGAACAGGTGCAGTTATGATGTTTTCACTTCTTGACACAGCCATGACACTTTATCAAAGCGGAGCAACATTTGATGATTTTAAGATAGAGCAGTACGAAAGGAAATAGAAGATGTTTACGTTGGTGACAGGTGGAAGCGGTAGTGGAAAATCTTCATATGCAGAAGAGATATTATCTTCATACGGAGGTGTAAAATATTACCTTGCTACCATGCAGGTATATGACAAAGAGGGCGAGAGAAAAGTCCTAAGACATCGAAGATTAAGGGAAGGAAAGAAATTTTTGACGATTGAAAGTCATGTAAATATAGGATATATACAATTTGATGACAAGGACGATGACAGATCGCTGCTTCTTGAATGTATGTCAAATCTTACTGCCAATGAGATGTTTAAAGATAATAAAATATTAAATAAAGATGATGTAGTGAACAAAATAATCAATGATATAACATTGCTTTCAAAAAAAGTTGATAACATTATCATCGTAACCAATAATGTATTTGAAGATGGAATAGTTTATGATGATGGAACAATGAGATATCTAGAAGCTCTTGCACAGATAAATATAAAACTTGCAGAGATTGCTGACAGAGTTATTGAGGTTGTAGTTGGAATTCCTGTTGAGTTAAAAACAGTGCTTAAGTAAGTCTGGAGGACTAAGATGAAGGTTATAAAAGGTTTTATTATATCATTTTCGATGTATTCAAGAATACCGATGCCACAATTTGAATGGAAAGAAGAGGATATGAGATATGCGATGTGTTTTTTTCCATGGGTAGGTGCTGTTATAGGACTTATATTTTATGGATGGTACATTTTATGCAGGAGGTTATCTATAGGTAGTATGTGCTTTGCTCTTATATCTGCGGCAATACCGGTTATAGTGACGGGTGGTTTTCATGTGGATGGATATATGGACACCATGGATGCATTCAATTCATACCAGAGCAGGGAGAGAAAACTGGAGATACTCAAAGATTCGCATATTGGCGCATTTGCCGCAATAATGCTTGCTGCATATTATCTTATCTATGTAGCAGCATTTACAGAACTTCATGATAAAAAGTCTGTTCTTGTCGTTGCAGTATCGTTTTTTATATCAAGGTGTTTTAGCGGAATATCAGTTGTAACATTTAAGTCTGCAAAAAATGATGGGCTTTTATATACATTTGCATCCAGCTCACATAAAATGATAGTAAGATGTTCTTTGTATATACAGCTTTTAGCAGCATTTATGTTATCGTTGTATATTTCAATCCCATATGGGATTATTATGGCGGCAGCACAGGTGCTTAGTTTTGTATATTACAGAGTACGCTGTTACAAAGAATTTGGTGGTATAACCGGAGACACAGCAGGTTTTTTTGTGACTGTGTGTGAGGCAGCGGTAACTGCAGCAGTAGCAGTTACAGAGATGTTATTGTGATGTTGGAGCTAAAAGGAATTTTGTTATCAGCTGGTGCAGGAATATACAGAGAATTTTAAGGGAGAAAAGTAGATTATGCAGTTATATATAGGCGGATATGCGCAGGGAAAATATGAATATGTAAGTGAAAAATTAAAGGGACAGAATGTCGAAATTGTAGACAATCTTCATTTATGGGTCAAAAAACTTATAGATGAGGGAAAGCCGGCAGAAAAGATTGTTCTTGAATATTATAAAGAGCACAAAGACTGCGTATTCATATGCGATGAGATTGGCAATGGAATAGTTCCGATGAATGAAAAGGAACGTGAATATAGAGAAAGAGTAGGCAGGCTGCTTATAGAGCTTGCAAAAGAGGCGGATGTTGTTGAAAGAGTTATGTGCGGAATCGGACAAAGGATTAAATAAATGGAATATATTGATATATGAAATAAAACTTTATAAGGTGAAATGGTACTAGATAGTGGATAATATAAAAAATATCAGGATAGAAATAACATGGATACGCCATGGAAAAACAAAAGGCAATGAAGAACACAGATATATTGGCAGAACAGATGAAAAATTATCAGATACAGGGATAAAAGAAATAGCAGAGAAAAAATCAGATTATTCTGAAATAAAACCTGACTATATTTATTCATCAGCTATGAAGCGGTGTATACAGACTGCCAGACTTCTTTTTGATAAAGAACCTAAGATTATAGAAGAATTTAATGAGATGGATTTTGGTGATTTTGAAGGGAAAAATTATTATGAACTAAATGGTGATACAAGGTATCAGGAGTGGATTGACAGTAACGGAGAACTTCCTTTTCCGGATGGAGAAGCAAGAGAAGAGTTTATAAAAAGGTGTATGAAAGGCTATGAAAAAATGCTTGAGGATATAAAGTGTGATACGTATAGCAGAACGAATTGTAAGACAGAAAACATGTCAGATGATGAGATATGCATCAGTGTCGCGTCAGTAGTACATGGAGGTACGATCATGGCAGTGATGAGTAGTTTACAGGGGGGAGAATATTTTGATTATCAGATTGGCAATGCAGAATGTCAAAAAATAGAAGTGGTAAGTAAATAGTAACCGGTAAAAGTAAAATAAAGTTTTTGTCACCCGGTATATGTAGAGTTATAATATAAGGTGGTTATTGGTTACAACTATGATATAAGAGCAAAATAATTGTGCTTGAATAAAAAGAAAGGTTGAAAAAATATGATATATCATATGTGCGCTATGATAACCGGATATATTCTGGATCTTATAATAGGAGATCCCTATCAGCTTCCGCATCCGATAAGGGCTATTGGAAAGCTTATAAGTATTCTTGAGAAAGGGTTGATTGGTGCAAAGGATGAAGCGAGAGGATATACGCCTGAAAAGTTAAAAAAACGTGGAATAGTTCTTGTAATTTGTGTTGTATTGGTTACATTGCTTATAAGCAGTATTATTCTGTTGGGAGCATACATTATAAATCCGTATATGGGGATAGCGGTAGAAAGTATAATGACATATCAGATTCTTGCAACAAAGTGTCTTAAAGTAGAAAGTATGAAAGTATATAAGGCACTTAATACAGGAGATATAGAGGCATCAAGGAAAGCGGTAAGTATGATAGTAGGACGTGATACACAGTGCCTTGATGCAACAGGTGTTGCGAAGGCTGCCATTGAAACGGTAGCGGAAAATACATCCGATGGGGTTATAGCACCGATGATATA
>CAZFFA010000130.1:0-4755 GCA_964517955.1 uncultured Jutongia sp.
CTTGTCTCCTTTTGTCTTTTATCAAATCGAGTTTTTACCCTAACACAATATTGTACACATATCTTCCATATAATGCAAGTATTACAACCTTTCTGCACTAATTTACTGATTGGCGCATAACCTGACTGACGTTGTCAGGCCTGCGGTCAGACGGTGGCTCTCATATTTCTATGACAGGAAGCACTTTTCAAATACATTGCTTCTTACAGCACCATAGTACATGTCACCTTCAAAAATCTCACAGCCGATTTCTTTTGCGAATTTTTCCTGAAGCTGTGTATGTATTCCACCACAGTAAACTGTCATTCCTAATTCTTTCGCCATCTCAACTACTTTGCCAAGAATAACCTTTTCTTTGTCGCTTGTCATATTTTCATTAAAATACTCTCCATGGAATTTGATTCCAGTAACAGGTATCCTTCTTATTGAATTGAGTGCTGTATGGTCAGAACCAAATCTGCTTATAACTACTTCATAACCTCTCTTTACAAGCTTTTCAATAGACAGCTCAACCATTGTTGTAATATCAGCAAAGTACCTTTCCTGAACTTCAATTATTACATCCTTTGGTTCAAGATTATTCTGAGTCACTACCATGTCATCAATTATTTCTACTGCGTTCTGAATCGAAAGTTCGCTTGCTGTCATCTCAACTGATACAGGTATTACATTGTTGCCTTTCTTCTTCCATGCTCCAAGATTACAGCATACAGAAGATAATGTAGCAAATGCAAACCTTTCAAGCTTTCCTCCTCTTTCAATCAAACGGTAAAGTCTGTCTGATTCAAGATACTGTCCATCCTTTAACTGGACACGTGGAACTGCTTTACAGCCTATTATATTCTCTTTGCTGCCACATATACGTGGCATATAACATATCTCAATGGTACTATTGCGAATGGCACTATAAATTTCCTCTATAACCTCTTCTTCTGCAAATCTTTCATCCTGAAGATCATCTGTATAGATTGCATAATGATTTCCCATAAGGCCTTTTATACTTCGTCTTGCGAGATCAGCCTTTTCGAGCATCTCAATAAGCTCATGATCGGATGGCTGGATAAGATATATACCTGTAGTAGTACCAAAACTTATACCTCCATCTTTGTCAAGTATTTCTTCCTGTGAACGAACCATAGATGACATTATATTGAGCAGTTCTTTATGATGCTCATATTGAAACAAAACTATGAAATAATCTCCATCAACCCTCGAACACATTCCATCCTTAGCTATATTGTCCAAAAGAACCTTTGAAAATACCTTAAGTATCTGATTGCTTATTGAAAATCCATAATGATGGCTGTATTTTCTAAATTCATTGATATCTGCACAAACAAGAGCGTAGTGATCATCTGATTTTCTTGCACCAAGAATCTTCTCTGCTTTATTGAGAAATGTAGCATATGGAACAAGTCCGGTAATATAATCTTCTGATTTTGCCTGAGCTGTTTTTGCCATAGATACCAGTTTATTTTCTAACTTATGTATCCTGCCCGATATAAACCCTGTACTTTCTTTCTGTTCTGCATCATCAATAAGTCTTGTTACACCATATATTTTGTCAGGTGTGCTGCCATTTTCAGCTACAGATATCATAACTATTTCATATACTCTGTAAGTGCCCATTCCATCTTTAATACGATATCTACCCTTTGTTTTTCCAACAGCCTTTTCCATACTATCAATATTTTTTAAAAACACATCACTGTCATCAGGATGCATATAGTTTTTAATTGTTTCCGAAGAAAACATATCGTCAATAATATCTTGATCAGAATATGTATGTCCGAGATTTCCGCTTCGTTTGATCCTATTATTAATGATATCATATGTCCACATTGTCTCAAGCATATATTCTGATATCATATCAGTCCTTTTGGCATTATCTTCAAGTTCGCTTTCCATAAGCTTCTTTGCATTGATATCCATAATTACACAAAGATATACCGGCTGACCATTGTTGTCCTCAATTCTTCTTCCATTTATGTACAGCCATTTAACTTCGTTATTTTTTGACATTATCCTGCATTCAAATCCAAGAAGTCCCAGATTTCCAATAGCTGTGTCAAAATGACTCTGAACAAAATCTATGTCCGCAGGATATATGATCCTGTTAAAATAATCCCCAAAATTCATGTGATACTCTGATCGGGAATATCCTGATAAAATATAATACCCATCGTTGGCATATATTATCTTTTTATCAATCATTCCTAGTTTTATAACACCACCTGGAATACTGTTGGCAATTATATCCATCTCATTCTTTGCCTTGTAAACGTCATCCAGACTTCTCTTAATCTTTGTAATATCCATACATGATGAATAATATCTCATCTCACCATCCACCATAACTGTATGTGCAGACAATGAAAGCCATGCGATATTTCCATCTTTTCTTGTCGCTCTAAATTCAAGATGAAGAGTACCGCCTGCTGCCATCTGTCTTGCAATAAGAGCCCTGACTCTCTGCTTTTCTTCTGGAATAACTACAGCCATCAGACAATTGCCAAACTTTTCATGATATTCTTCATTCGTATACTGAAGCATTGAATAAAACTTTGTATTGGCATATAAAAGTTCTATATCGGCTCCCGGCGTAGCTATAAAAAGAGCACACTCAGACATATTCAAAAGTCTTCTTAATTCTTTAGAATCCATACTTACCAATACATTCTCTTTTTCAACTGAATCATTTGATATATTGTTCTCCATATATTTCATCCTCTCTGTACCACTGCTGTTACTGATACTTCTTCACCAAAACGGTTGCATTGTGACCACCAAATCCTAGAGAATTGCTTATTGCTACATTAACCGGCATGTATACACCTTCTCCTTTTGTATAATCAAGATCGCACTCTGGATCATCATCTTTCAATCCAACTGTCTGATGTATATATCCCTCATTGATTGATTTTATACATGTTATTATCTCAACTGCTCCACCGGCACCGAATAAATGACCTATCATTGACTTGGTTGAATTGATCTTTACTTTGTATGCATAGTCACCAAATGCAAGCTTAATCGCCCTTGTTTCAAACTTATCATTCATAGGGGTGCTTGTACCATGTGCATTTATATAATCAACGTCCTCCGGTTTGAGACCGGCATCCTCAATCGCCAATGTCATCGCTCTTGCTGCCCCTGAACCATCTTCCAATGGTGCTGTGAGGTGGCTTGCATCACATGTTGCACCATATCCACCTATTTCGGCATAGATTGCAGCGCCTCTTTTTAAGGCATGTTCAAGTTCTTCCAATACAAGGACACCGGCACCTTCACCAGTTACAAATCCGTCTCTCTTTTTATCAAACGGAATAGATGCCTGAAGAGGGTCTTCTGAAGAGCTAAGAGCTGTAAGTGCCTGAAATGTTGCTACTCCAAATTTACTTACTGAACTGTCAACACCACCTGCAAGGATTACATCGGCTTCTCCGTATTGAATACTTCTAAAAGCCTCTCCAATGGAGTTTGTTCCCGTAGCACATGCAGTAACTACATCGATGCATTTGCCATGACAGCCAAACTTCATAGCAACATTGGCAGCCGCCATATTGCCAAGAACCATAGGTGCAGTTAATGGATGAATACGATTAGGTCCTTTGGCAATGAGTTTATCATATTCTCTCTCGATTTCCATAAGACTGCCGACACCTGAGCCTATAGATACACCAACTCTATATGAATCTTCCTGAGCCATATCAAGTTTTGAATCTTCAACCGCCTGTGTTGCTGCCGCTACTGCAAACTGACTGAATCTGTCCATTCTTTTGGCTTCTTTGGCTGTCATATTGTAATCTTCAGGGTTAAAGTCTGTAACTTCCGCTGAAAGCTTAGCCCTATAAGCAGATGTATCAAAATTTCTTATAGGACCAATTCCTACTTTCCCTTCATGAATACTCTTCCAATATGTTTCTATATCATTGCCTATTGGAGTTATAAGCCCCATTCCCGTCACTACTACTCTTTTCATCAATCTTCCTCCTGTACATATATTACCTATCAATCCACTTCTACCTTTTTCTCCGGCAGATACTTAATTAGCATTTCCCTGATTTGTTCAAGACTAACCGGTTTAAATATACAGTCATTCATCCCGGCTGATGTATATTCTGTCTCAACACCACGTATTGCATTTGCAGTAAGTGCAATAATTGGGACATGATGACAAAATTTTCCAGGCATATTTCGTATTCTTTTTGTCGTTTCAACACCATCCATATCCGGCATCATATGATCCATAAAAATAATATCATATTTACGGCCTTTATCCAATGCATTGATAATAGCCTCTCCACTTGAAAATGTCTCTGGCATTGCTCCCATTTCTTTAAGCTGTATTGCAACAACCTTAAGATTTACCTTGTTATCATCAACAATCGCAATGTGAGTATCCTTAAATCTGACATTTCCATCATTTTTAATATATTCACCTGCATTCGGATTTGATTCTATAATTGTATGATATACCTTGAATAAATCGAAAGGTTTTCTTATATATTTTATATTGGCATCTGCACTCCCAAGAATTGCATAAAATTCAAGTATAGCTACTTTCTCGATTGATTCCGGTAAAGGCATCTTTCTCTGGCACCATTGTTCATAATTGTATAAAAGAATCTTTCTATATGAAGCATACTCAGAATATTTTCCATTGACACAATCATCTAAATCATAAACACTGACAAATTTAACACCCAGTTTTTCAAGTATTCTCGCAATATGCCATCTGCAGTCATAGTCACT
>CAZFFA010000130.1:4765-7974 GCA_964517955.1 uncultured Jutongia sp.
AATACAACCATATCTTTTGTGAACATCTCTTGTTTATTTTCCATGCAGACCTTTTGAACTATATTTATAGTAAATGTACTTCCTATTCCATATTCACTTGTTACGGTTATATCTCCACCCATCATCTGCGCAAGTCTTTTTGACAAAACAAGACCAAGTCCTGTACCTTCACGTCTTCTGTTACGCATGGCATCAACCTGGCTAAACTGATTAAACAGTTTTGCCATATCTTCTTTTCTAATTCCAATACCTGTATCTGTAACTATATATATAAGCCTTAACCTATTATCCGGAAGTCGTTCAAAGTCCACATTAAGCGAAATCTTCCCCCTATCCGTAAACTTAACTGCATTTCCCAATATATTTATAAGTATCTGATTGATTCTTCCTGAATCACCACATAAATTTACAGGTATTCCTTCTTTTATATTAACCTCAAATCTTACATTATTATGATATATTCTTGCCGCAATAATGTTTTCAACAGAGTTCAGAAAATCATCAAGGCAGTATTCTGTATCAATAAGCTCCATCTTATCAGCATCAATTTTTGAAAAGTCAAGCACCTTATCAATTATATCAAGAAGATTATGACTCGCCGACTGAATAGTGCTTACATATTCTTTTTCAAGCGTGCTAAGTTCGCATCTCTCTAATATATCAGCCATACCACATATAGCATTCATCGGAGTTCTTATTTCATGTGACATATTGGCAAGGAATGTACTTTTTGCCCTGTTCGCTTCTTCTGCTGCCTTACGTGCATTTGCTTCTGTCTTTTTGGCTTCTTCGATCATACGGGGATTCTGCAGTGTCATCTGCATGATAAGACAGCCAAGAGCTGATGCCGTACCTATAAGAACTATACGTGTAGTCATCTGGATTGATATAGCTACGATTGCCATAAGAAACAGCATAATGGTTACTTTTTTATATTTCACCTCAGATTCCCTGTCAGACCTCATAACCTGCATACAGCTAAGTATCATATAAAATATAGTTATCATAATAACTACAACCATAAATGGTCCCCTTTTATACCCTTCTTCTGCTGTATATGTAAACATAAGTTCGCTAAAAAATGACGTCCATATAACAAACTGCTCTATAAATGCCGGTATCATCCATAAAACCATTTTCCTGCTTATCCTTTTGCAGCCACCGGTCACAAAACACATATATATAAAATACATACAGGGTATTGCATGCTGCAACGAGTTATATAACACAAGAAACAATTTATTCAGTATTACATTGTCATGATAAAATTTCATGATAAACATACCCGACAACAGGTCAGATAAACAGCATCCGAAACATATCACCAGGAAGACTCCATATACTCTTTCTGCCAGACCTTTTATCGTCGTCATCTTGCAGTAATAGAAAATAAGTATCGCTAATACCACCAGCGACGCAATATAGAAGTCATAATTCCATTCCATAATAATCACCATCATTTTCCAGGTAATAAATTACCCTAACTTCACAATTTTTATCTTTTTACCAACTCCACATTTCTTTAATATCACTTTATATCGTTTCCAAGTACAAGTTTTCCAACTTCTTCTGCTTATAACATTCCTTTTTACACCACCTGCAATCTTAGTTGATATAGAGCCGTTCTTTTTCTCATAATGACCCTCCATTCCTCTGCTTTCAACCAGTGGCATAAGTCTGAATATCAGCAATACAACCCTCTCTTTTTTAACCATTGTGTACATTTTACCATATTTTCGATTATTTAACATTAAAATTTAACATTAAATAAATAAAAAAATTCCCCGGTATATCAAAACCGATATACCAGGGTACAACTATTATTAAGGAATTACAATCTGCATGGACCTGAACCAATCTCTACAACATAGAAATCAGCCGCATATCCAATCTTCTTTTCATATGCCGGACCAACCTGCTCGATGAACTTGTCTACAGCTTCATCTTTTACAATACTTACTGTACATCCACCAAATCCTGCACCTGTCATACGTGAACCGATTACACCGTCAACTTTCCATGCTTCTTCAACAAGTGTATCAAGCTCAATACCTGTAACTTCATAATCATCACGAAGTGATACATGTGATTCATTCATGAGTTTACCAAACTTCTCTATATCATTTGCCTTAAGAGCTTCAACTGCCTTAATTGTTCTCTGATTCTCATAAACTGCATGTTTAGCTCTCTTACGTCTGTCTTCATCTTTAATAGACATCTTAGCTTTCTCGAAAACATCCTCTGTAAGATCTCCAAGTGTGTCAATCCCAACAACTGTCTGGATTTCCTCAAGAGCCTTTTCACACTCTGCACGACGCTCATTGTACTTTGAATCTCCAAGGCCACGCTTCTTATTGCTGCATGATATAACAATCTTAGCTCCATCAAGCTTAATTGGCGCATACTCATATGAAAGATTTGATGTATCAAGGAAAATAGCATTGTCTTTCTTACCCATAGCTATGGCAAACTGATCCATAATTCCACAATTTACACCATTGAAATTGTTCTCTGAAAACTGTCCGATAAGTGCAAGATCCTGATTGGATACACCAAGACCAAGCATCTCACTTAAAATATAACCTGTGAGCACTTCAACTGAAGCAGATGATGATAAACCTGAACCATTTGGAATATTGCCATTAAGAAGGATATCAAATCCATTCTCAATCTTGTAGCCTTTCTCACCAAAAGCCCACATAACTCCCTTTGGATAATTGGTCCAGTCAGCCTTCTCATCAGGTTTAAGATCATCAAGACTTGATTCTATAACTCCAAGTTCTGTGAAGTTCATAGAATAAAAACGAAGTTTTCTGTCATCTCTCTTTCGTGCTACACCATATGTACCTATAGTAAGTGCACATGGAAACACATGACCACCATTATAATCTGTGTGCTCACCTATAAGATTAACCCTGCCCGGTGCAAAGAATACCTCTGCGCCTTCTGCATCACCAAAAACTTCAACAAATTTGTTTAATACGATATCCTTCATTTTGGCCTCCTTTTTTAATGTGTTATTTGTATATTCATTTATGATATTCACTTTTATCCGATCACGCAATTTCACTTTTGTGCAACCGCTTACGCAATTTATTATACACACATTTACTATATATTGCAATTAGATTTTTATAAATTTTTGCAATTTATGGTAACAGTTCAGCTATAAAAATATAATATGCAATATTTGAGCTTGCTCATTGTAT